>CAZHVH010000123.1:0-8488 GCA_964535855.1 uncultured bacterium | reverse complement strand
AGGAGACTGTAACAGCGCTGGTTGAAGCCCAGAGGAGGACTGAGGAGACTGTAGCAGCACTGGCTGAAGCTCAGAGGAGAACTGAGGAGAGGTTAGATAGGCTTGAGGAGACTGTAACGGCACTGGCTGAAGCTCAGAGGAGAACCGAGGAGAGGTTAGATAGGCTTGAGGAGACTGTAACAGCGCTGGTTGAAGCCCAGAGGAGGACTGAGGAGACTGTAGCGGCATTGGCTGAAGCTCAAAGGAGAACTGAGGAACAGATCGGGGAGTTAACTATAGGAGTCAGGGACTTGGCCGAAGGACAGCGACGCCTGTGGGATAGATTGGGCAGAGTTGAGGGACGAACTTTGGAATTGGAGTATCGGGAGAAAGCCCCCGCTTATTTCAGCCGCGTGCTGCGAAGGACGAGAGTGATAGATAGAGCCAGCTTGGTCGATATGCTTGAGGAGAAACTGCCTCTTGATGAACTGGGGGACGCGCTGCTTGTCGATCTTGTGGTGAGCGGTCGGCCTCGAGGGATAATAGATAAAGAGAGGCTTTTTCTCGCCATTGAGGTTTCCTCCGTCGTGGATGAGGGGGATGTCGCCAGAGCGAGAAGAAGAGCGGGGTTATTAAGGAAAGCGGGGTATTTCGCTGTTCCCGTAGTCGCGGGTGAAGATATGACGAGGGAAGCGGAGCTTGAGGCAAGGGAACAAGGAGTAGCGATATTGAGGGATGGGAGACTCTCTCTTTGGGATGAGGCTATCAGCCATCTGATCAATTCTCAGACGGGGGAAAAGCGTGATTGAGGTTCGGGGCATAAGGTCTGACGAGATACCGGACGTCCTGGAGATGGTGCCCAGGGTTATGGGGGCGCCAAAGGAATACTTCGAGAGCGTCTGGCGCAACTCCCCCGGCTCCAAGCCTGAACACTCCAGGGTGGTCGTCATCGACGACCAGTACGTCGCTCATATCAGGCTCCACGATAGAACCATAAGGATCGGGGAGGCAACCCTTCGACAGGGCGGGGTGGCAGATGTATGCACCTTGCCCGAACACCGACGCAAAGGCTATGGCAGAAGGCTGCTTGAGGACGCGGCACACTACTTCCTCCGCGAGGGGTATGATATCAGCATAATTATCTCCGGCGTATTCCACTTCTATCTTAACTGCGGCTACGAGAAATATCCACTGATCAGGTATAAGGTGAAGGTCGACGATACAGCTCTGACCAGACCCTATGGGTATCACGTCAGACGGTTCGAACGGGATAACGATCTAGCTGCCGTCGCCGACATCTATGACTCCTATAACTCGGCAAGACCTCTCACATGCGTTAGATCGCACGAGTATTGGAGGAGGCATTTCTGGTGGATAAGGAGGGAAACCGAGGACGGTTTCTATGTAGCTGAGCACAGTGATCGGATGGTCGGATACATCCGAAATGGCCCATCGGCCACGCTTGAGATCGGATACCTGCCTGGTCACGAAGGGGCAGCAGTGGCGCTTTTCGAAGCGACCATGCGGCTGATGGCTAAAAGACGACATGAGCAGATCACCGTTACCCTCCCCTCCGACGATCCGCTGGTCAAAATCATCAAAGAGAGGTTTCAAACCGAGGAGGAGATATATGAGACCACGCTCGTCAGATTGATAAACCTCCCTCAACTTCTGAAGAAGCTATCACGACATATGAGCCTGAAACTTGCCGAACGCGGATATAAGGGTGAGGTGAAACTCGGATTTCGGATCGGAGGGCATGAAGGCGGGCTGATCGTGGAGGGATGCAGGGTGAAGGCGTTGGATCATCCGCCCGAAGATGGCGAGCTGATTCAGACGAACCAATCCGAGTTCATGAAGCTCATCACCAACTGCGACTTCGAACCTCAGATCGACATGTCGTCGCAGGCCCTCGAGGTGTTCAAGCTCGCCTCACCCGATAGGAAACCCATCTTCTGGCCGATAGACGTCGTATGAGGTCATACCTTATCTGTCTGGCGATCATCTCGATAGCGACGGCAGTGCTTCAGTTTCTGCCGCTTCTCGGGAGGCTCGGCTTCGAGTTCTCCGCCGTGTCGGGGCTGATCGTCACCCTGGGATCGGGTTTTGTGTCGGTCAGATGTGCCCGACAGGCATGTGTTATCCTAAACCCTTCCACCTCGATGCCCGGTGAGAAATTGGTGTTGCTCGTATCGGGCTCGATCCTCCACTCATTTCCCCTTCTTCTCCTCCCGTTGGCGATAGCCCTGATCAGGTCGATCTTCGTCGGTATATGCGATTTCAAAGAGGGGATGGGCTTTTACCTCCTCATACCAGGCGTCAGTCTGATATACGGTGTATGCGTCGGGACGTTCTTCGGACTGCTTGCCGGATCACAGCTACGCGGGTATCTGATGTTCCTGGGATATATCCTCTTCACGTTCATCTGGGCGGGATATCTCCTGATCTTTCAGCCGCAGACCTTCGTCTATAGCTCCTCCTTCGGGTTCTTCCCCGGCCCGATCTACGACGAGAGGGTCTCGATAACCGGCACCTTGATCGTCGCCAGGATCATCGCGCTGGTGATCTCAGGGCTGTTTTTTACCCTATCGCTCAACCTGCTTGAGCCGGATAGCATGAGATTCAATTTCAGTCGATTGCTGGGCGGCAACGACGATCTATGGGTGGTGATAGACAGGATCTGGCTCGCCCTTTTTACCCTGGCCTATCTGATCCTCTTCCTCCTCGGCCCTCAACTCGGCGTCCGATCCTCCCGCTCCTTCATCCGTAAGAAACTCGGAGGGTTTTATGAGACAGAGCATTTCAGGATATACTACCCGAAGGGCACGGAGGCGGAACGGGAGATAGAGCTTATAGCGAGGGATCACGAGTTCAGGTATCATCAGCTTTCGCGATATCTGAAGGTCGAATCGCGGCGAAAGATGGGCTCATACATATATCCCTCGCCCGATATCAAAAAGCGCCTGATGGGAGCTAGGTATACGTCAGTCGAAGATCCGATCGGCTATGAGATGCATCTGAACTACTCCGGCTTCCCTCATCCCGTTCTCAAGCACGAGATGGCCCATCTCTTGTCAGCGAATTTCCATCCTATCTTCAAGATGAGCATCAGGATAGGGCTGCATGAGGGGCTGGCGGTCGCCGCTGCCTGGGATGAGGAACGGTTAACGCCACATCAATGGGCGAAAGCGATGGAGATCCTCGGCGTCTTTCCCTCTATGAAGCGGCTGATGGGAGCCGTGGGGTTCTGGACGGAGAGCGCATCGCGGGCCTATATGGCGGCGGGATCATTCGTGAGATTTCTGATCGACCGATACGGCATGGAGAGGTTTAAGATCGCCTTCCCGAGGGGCAACTTCGAAAAGGCCTACGGCAGGGGGATCGACGAGCTCACAGATGAATGGCGGGATTTTCTGAAAGGGGTGGAGCTCTCCGGAGATGATCTGAGCTATGCGCGGAACGCCCTCATGAGGCCGCCGATCACCCGGAGGCGGTGTCCGCATGAGGTTGCTGAGGTGATGGATGAGGCGTGGAGGAGGTTCAAGGGGAAGGATTATGTCGGCTCGGCTGAGGGATTCCGCAGAGCATGGAAGCTCAACGAATCCGATCCATCCCCGCTTCATCCCCTCGCTCTCAGCCTCTTCAGATCGGGCGGAAACGCCGAAGCCGAGGAGATCGCTCGAAAGCTTCTGGATCATCCGAATGCGACCCCCGCCCAGAGGGCAGCGGCCTGGGAGCTTATAGGGGACATACGCTGGGTCGAGGGGAAAAGGGATGAGGCGATCTCCTTTTACAGATCCGCGCTTACCCTTCAGCCGCCTCGGTCGGCGGAGCGTGGGCTGAGGATAAAGCTGGCCGCTTCGGAATCGCCGGAGGGAGGTCGGTTCCTTATGGAATCGCTGATCTCGGATTCGGATATGGCCGCCAGGATGAGCGATCTGATGGAGGCGACGAAGTTTGAGGAATTAAGGGAGATCGCCTTATACCTTATGGGCAGATGGCTTTTCATATCGGGTGAGTTCAAACGCGCCCTTAGATATCTCGATCCGCTGGCGAGCTCAGCACATCTATCGCGCCTGCCGGGGGATAGCTTCAGGTATGAGGTGTATAGGATGAGGGGGATATCGCTTTACAGGATGGGCCGGATCGATGAGGCCATGAGGGCCTTTGAGAAGATGGAGATCCTTGCTATCTCTCAGGCCGAAAGATACCGAGCCCAGGATTGGATCGAAAGATGCAGGTGGGAGAAAGATGTGTGTCGAGATAAGGGAAGATGAAGTGATTGACACGATCATATCGCCTCGGTTGAAGGTTATTCAGAAACGTAAAGGGCCGAAATTCGCCGTGGACGCTGTCCTGCTGGCCCGGTTCGCAAAGGTGAGTTCAGGAGATAAGGTCGTCGATCTGGGGACGGGAACCGGCGTAATACCGCTTATACTGGCCTATACGACCGGAGCTGGCCGGATTATCGGGGTGGAGATCCAGAGGGAACTGGTGAATATGGCCAGGAGAAGCGTACTCCTAAACGGATTCCAGGGGAGGATAAGCATACTTGAGGGAGATGTCAGGAGAGTGGCTGATCTCCTTCCCGCCGGCAGGTTCGATGTGGTCACCTGCAATCCACCCCATAGATCCCCCGAAACGGGCAGGATGAGCCCGAACCCGGCGATAGCCATATCGAGACATGAGATCCTAGGGAAACTGAAGGATTTCGTCGCCGCGGCGGGATATCTGCTTAAAAACCGAGGACGGGCCGTTTTCGTCCACAGACCCGATAGGCTCGCCGATCTGCTTGAGCTGTTCCAAAGTGAGGGAATCACCCCTAAAAAACTCAGATTCGTCCATCCCAGGACGGATCGCAATGCCGAATTGCTGCTGTTAGAAGGGATCAAAAGGGCCGGCGAGGGGATGATCGTCCTGCCTCCTCTCTTCCTCATATCCGGTGAAGAAGGATCATAACCCCCAGCTCGCTCAAAAGACAGGAGGCACCGAGGACATCGCCCGTGATCCCCCCTATCTTGCGTTCGGATATCCTGGAGAGGACCATGGCGATCAATCCCGAAAGGATAAACCCCGTCAGGACGAAAACGGGGCGGAGGATCAGGAGGGGAAGAAGATAGGCAGAGGCGATAAACGCCCTGCACCACCTGTAGGGATAGAGCGCCGCTCCTAATCCCCCCTCTTTGGCGGGACGGGAGAGGCCGAGGAGCAGGTTCATCGAGAACCTGGAGACCACACAGGCGACGAGGATCTGAGATATCTTGGCATCGAGCAGGACGCTGTAGAGAGCCAGCACATATAGAGTGCCGAAGAAGAGGGCAAACGGTCCCACATCGCCCCTGGACATTATCTCTAATCTTCTCTCCCTACCGCTTTGGTTTAAAAACCCGTCTAAAGTGTCGAGCAAACCGTCGAAGTGGAACAGGTTGAAGAGGTAGAAGGTGATCGCCATCGAGCCCAGGACGGCTAGCTGGGGCGAGATGGGACTGAGCAGATATCTGACCCCTATGTAGGATCCCGCGCATAGATATCCCACGATCGGGAAGTGAACCGGGATCCTTCCGATCTCCCCGCTCCCTCTGAGGGGAATTCTGGTGAGGAATGAGATGGTCAGTCGGATCTCATCTAGAGCTCTCATTCGTACCCTCACCGATGGATCTCAGAGCCTCCTCCGACTTTCTGTGAGCGGGATTGATCCTGAGGGCCATCTTAAGCTCTGAGACCGCCTTTCTCCTCCTGCCGAGTTTCAGATAGCTCATGGCCAGGTTATAATGTGCGTCGGCCCACCAGGGGGCGAGCTTCACGGCTGCCTCAAACTCCTTCGAGGCATCACCGAACATTTGGGATCTATAGAGGGCTATGCCGAGGTTATATCTGCCCTCGGCGAACTTCGGTTTCAGCTTAACGGCCTTCCTCAGGGGCTTTACGGCCTGCCGGGGCCGTCCCATCTCCAGGTATATGACGCCGAGATTGAACTGAGCTTCAAAGAAATCGGGGTCCACATCCAGGGCCTTCCTGAGCATCTCGACCGCCTGTTCGGATCTGCCCAACTGGCTCAGACAGAAAGCGGCATTCAGATAAGCCTCTTTCATCTTCGGATCAAGCTCAAGCGCCTTTTCGAGCGCTCCGATCGCCTCCTCATATTTTCCATCCCTCTGAAGGGAAACGCCCTCGTTGTAGGCCAATTTAGCGTGTCGTTTCCTCATCCTGCCTATCGCCTTCAGGAACTCCTCTATCCCTCCTCCTCTGTGACCCAGCTCCTTC
The DNA here is from genome assembly GCA_964535855.1 of uncultured bacterium. Classification (GTDB taxonomy): domain Bacteria; phylum Poribacteria; class WGA-4E; order B28-G17; family B28-G17; genus JAGGXZ01. The sequence goes on along the minus strand of CAZHVH010000123.1, from coordinate 2,245 downwards.
GCCCTCTGGAAGGATTCCTTAGCTCGATCGAAATCACCTGATTCGAAAGCCACAACCCCGATGTTATACCACACCTGTGGATCATCAGGTCTGAGCTTTGCAGCCTCCTCGAACTCTCTGAGGGCCTCCCTCCTTCGGTTCATCCTGGCATAACAGAGTCCCAGTCCCATCCTCGCATCCGGGGAGAGCTCCTCCACATCGAGACATCTCATGAACTTGCCGATGGCCCTCTCGTGCTTTCCCATCTCCAGATATACGACTCCGAGGTTATACATGAGATGTGGATTGTCGGGCGAGAGCTCCGCCGCCTGTTCCAAACAGCTCTCCGCCTCCTTAAGCTTCCCCATCTTAAGATAGCAAATGGCGAGGTTGATCGAGATATCCACGATCAAATCCGCGGAGCTGGCGTTGCTTAGAGCCTCAGAATAACATCTGGCCGCCTCGCGGATCATCCCGCTCTCGAAATAGAGAATTCCGAGATCGTACAGCACCGTAGCGGAGTCCGGTTTTAACCTCTGCACCCTCTTCAGGGTTTCGATCGCCATGTCCAGATCCCCGGCATCCTTATATTCCATCGCCATGTCGAAGTATCTTCTCATCAGAGATGTCTTTATCTTATAGTTCCTGCTGTGATAAGCCGGGGGTGAGGAGTAATACCGCTTGATATACTCCGGATGGTTGAGGTAGAAGCGTGCGACATCCTCGTCGACGCCATGGGTTCTGGCGAATTGGCGCACAGCTTCCTCGTCCGGCATCGGCCCTCTCCTCACGTGAGCACATGAGGGAAGGAGAAGCAATATGATAAGGGCGATTATAAGGATCGGCCGACGATCCGATCTGAGAGCTAACGTTATCGACCCCATAACGTTATCGTACCCCATATATCCGCGCTTGCCAATAACCGCCCATCAGGGCTGAAAGCGAGGGAGGTGATCTCACATCTCTGTCCCTCAAGCAGGGCGATGTCGGTGACCCTGCTTTCCCCCAACCTCACCGCCGATTTCGGATCAAACCGATTTTCACCATCACCCTGTGAACTACCTGAGAATATCGTCTGTGCGATCCATATCGATACAATTAGAAAAGCCGTTATGGGTTTCCTCATGTTTCCCAGCGGAACCATAAAAACACCTTCTCAGACCACACTATGATTTCACTAGAAGAGATAGCATAAACCGCTCTTCCTGTCAACTCGTTTTAAGGGGTGTATAAGAAATCTGTCGGTGGTTTGCATCTCGGTGGACGAAAGCTCCGATAAACCTGTGCGCTATCGTGGGCGAGCCTATGTGCGTTCGGGAAGCAACGACCGTCAAGCGACTGAAGAGGAGGAAACACGCTGGGTTTTAGAGCGCACCGGGCAGACCTGGGACGCTCTGCCGGAGATATGGCCCCACACCCGAGCCCGCCCATGAGGTCATCTGGGAATACCCTCTGGAAGCCTTGTGGGAAGCGGTTGTCAACGCGATCTGTCACCGCGATTACCTGGACTCAGGACATGTGCAGGTGCGTTGGTTTGATGATCACATGGTGATCCTGAGCCCCGGTTCGCTGCCGTCTCCACTGACACCTGAAACGTTAAAGCACGTCCATCGTTCCCATCTTCGCAACCGCAAGATCGCTGAGATGTTCTACTATGCTGGCTGGATCGAAGCATGGGGCAGTGGTATCCAGAAAATCCTGAGCGAATGTGCTCAGATGGGTCTTCCCGAGCCCGAATGGCGCGATGAACAGTACACAGTCTGGCTCACCTTCCGCAAGGACATCCTGACTGAGGATTACTTGCGCTCGTTAGGACTCAACGAACGGCAGATCAAGGCGGTGCTTTGGGTGAAGGAGAAAGGAAGCATCACAAATCGGCAATATCGAGAGTTAACTGGACTCTCCGACGAGGGGGCGAGGAGGGATTTGAACGTGTTAGTAAAGCGCTGTATCCTGCGTAGGGAAGGCAAGGGTAGAAAGTCTGCAATTCCTGCTGCATTTGAATATGGTTCAGCAGGCTCCAATCCGCATCCTTGTCGAAGTCAACAAGGATATCCACATCGCTATCCGGCCCGAAATCATCCCGTAAGGCCGAGCCGAAGAGGGCCAATTCACGGATTTTCCATCGCTGACAGAACCTTGTGAGTTCATCTAGGACATTGCTATAATCTGATTGCCCATCTTCGTCTATCCTCACCAAATTGTGGCCTAACGCCATCGAGCTCAGCCGCTGCGACCAAGGCGGCGAAGCGTAAGCGAAGTCCGC
>CAZHVH010000122.1:0-8536 GCA_964535855.1 uncultured bacterium | reverse complement strand
ACCACCCTTTCAGGGGTTTGGTTCGTCGACGAGGAAAACGGCTGGATATGTGGCGATGGCGGCACCATAATGCACACATCGGATGGCGGCAAATCGTGGGAGAAACAGGAGACGGACACGAACTACGAGCTGACAAACATACAGTTTGTCTCCCTCACGACAGGCTGGGCGGTTGGCGCCGGTGGGACGATACTTCAGACGACGGACGGCGGCAAGACATGGAAGTTCCGTCCCTCACCCACCGCATCGCCGCTTGACGGGATGTTCATACTGAACGAAACCACCGGATGGGCTGTGGGCGGGAACGGTGCTATAGCCCATATGAGCGACGGTAAAACCTGGGAGGAGCAGGAGAGCCACGTTCCCAATACGAATGGAATGCCCGAGCCGATATGGGATGTGCATTTTATCAATCCGAATCTCGGCTTAGCCGTTGCCGAGTTCGGCGTGATACTCAGAACGGAGGACGGGGGCGAAACATGGGCTCCATTGAAACCCAGACCTACCTTCAACAGGTTGACGGCGGTTCAGTTCGTAAGCGAGACAGAGGCTTGGGCGGGCGGAGTTAACGGCACCCTGCTCCACAGCCTCGATGCGGGCGAAACCTGGGATATCGTCTCGTCGAGCAGCGATCTAACCTCGGTGTGCTTCGTCAATGACAAGGAGGGATGGGCCGCCGGTGTGGCCGGAACCATATATCACACATCCGATGGAGGGAAAACCTGGAGATCGCAGTCCAGCAACACAGCCTTTGACCTCTTCGATATATTCTTCGTCGATGAGAAGAAGGGATGGGCTGTCGGCAGCAACGGAACGCTCATCGAGACCAAAGATGGAGGGGAAACCTGGAGCAGCGTCAATAATCCCAGGGATGAGTTCGGCAGAAGGACGCGAAGGATAAAGGCGGATGGAACCATACTCGGGCTGGGCCTTTATAGCATCCACTTTCCAACCCCACAAAACGGGTGTACCGTCGGTGAGGTGGGAAAGATCCTGTATACCGAGGACGGCGGAGGAACATGGGTCTCCAGAACATCGATGATGGTCTTCAACAACCTCTATGCCACCTTCTTCATCTCCCCCACGGTCGGCTGGGCAGCCGGACAGAGCGTCATAATCAAGACGACGGATGCCGGAGCCAATTGGAAACCAACCTTTATCGGCGATCAGATCAGAGGGATGTTCTTCGTCGATCAAAATACAGGTTGGGCCGTGGGGGTCAACGGCGCTATCCTTCATACCACGGATGGCGGAAGCTCCTGGAACGACCAGGTTAGCGGCACGAAGGTTAATCTCTACGATGTGGCCTTCAAAAACGCCAAAGAGGGATGGGCCGTGGGCGATAAAGGCACGATACTCCACACCACCGATGGAGGCGTGACATGGCTCACGGAGCCCGCCGTCGTACAAAATGATCTGCGCGGGATCTGTATCTCAAAGGACGGAACCGTCTGGGCTGTAGGCTCCGGAGGAGTGATATTGGTCAACAGGTAAGCCCGGAGGGAGAAGATGAAGGTCGTGACCGCTCAGGAGATGAGGGAGATAGACAGAAGGGTTATAGAGGAGATAGGCATTCCGGGCGCCGTGCTGATGGAGAACGCCGGAATGTCCGTCTTCAACCTGATCCGCGAGCTTACGGAGGGCTTCCCACCGGGGGGTTTCAAGGTGGCTATCTTCGTCGGTAAAGGCAACAACGGCGGAGATGGCCTCGTCGTCGCCAGACACCTGCATAACCACGACTATAGAGTCTCAGTCTACCTCCTGGCTCCTCCGGAATCCTTCTCGGGGAGTGCGAGGTTGAACCTGGAGCTCGCTCGCAAAACGGGAGTGCCCATCGAGACGATCGATTCGCCGGAGAAGCTTGACGAGATATGGAGGGATATAGGTGAGATCGATATCGCCGTCGATGCTATCTTCGGCACGGGGCTTAAAGGGGCCGTCAGGGGATTGGCAGGTGAGGTGATAGAACGTATAAACCAGCTTAAGGCCGTTAGGGTAGCGGTGGATCTACCTTCCGGATTGAACGCAGACACGGGAGCGGTGGAAGGGCCATGTGTGCGGGCCGATTTCACCGTCACAATGGCCCTCCCCAAAAGGGGACTTCTGCTGTATCCGGGGGCAGATTACTGCGGTGAGGTGAGAGTTGCTGATATCGGCTTCCCGAAGGTGGCGATCGAATCGCAGGAGGTCAAAACCGAGTTGATCACCGAGGAGATAGCTCTTTCCCTCTTACCTCGCAGATCCCCGAGCGGTCACAAGGGTACCTTCGGACATGTCCTGGTGATAGCCGGATCGGTCGGATTGACCGGCGCGGCGACTTTGACCTCGATGGCAGCCTTACGTGCCGGGGCCGGAATGGTGACTCTGGGTATACCGCAAAGCCTTAACGAGGTCATGGAGGTTAAACTCACCGAGGTTATGACCCTTCCCCTGCCCGAGACCCCGCTCAGGACGCTCTCAGTTAAAGCCATGGATGAAATCCTGGATTTCATGCCGAGGGCAACCGTCTTGGCCGTTGGACCGGGACTGTCGAGGGATCGGGAGACCGTTGAACTGGTTTGCAAGCTATGCTTCGAGTCGGACAAACCCATGGTGATCGATGCCGACGGCCTCAACGCGATAGCTCAGTTCCCCGAAACGCTGGAGAGGCTCGGACCTGATGTCGTCTTGACCCCTCATCCGGGTGAGATGAGCCGTCTCACCGGGAAGTCGGTTCAGGAGATAGAGAGCGATAGGGTGGAAAGCGCCAGGAGCTTCGCCGTTAAATATGGTCTGACGCTCACACTGAAAGGAGCTCCTACCGTTATCGCCTCGCCCGATGGAAGGGTTTACATCAATTCGACAGGGAACTCAGGAATGGCGACAGCAGGTATGGGGGATGTGCTGACGGGGCTGATAGCCGGGCTGATCGCCCAAGGCATGAGCCCTACCAACGCCGCTTTAGTGGCAGTCTTCTATCACGGTCTCGCCGCCGATAGACTTCTGTCGGAGGGAAAGGTCTCCCAGAGGGGATTGATCGCGGGTGATGTGCTTGAGATGTGCGGTAAGATCATAGGAGAGGAGCGTAATCGCACATCCGCTATTTCAGCATCTCACCGAAATAGGGGGGTGATTTAGGTGCTAAAAGGCAGGGGGATTGCGAGTTTGATCCTCTCCCTCGTTATATCGCTTCCGGCTTTGGCTCAGGAGAAGGGATTGGATGTGTATTATGACTTCGAGACGCTGGAGGCGAAGGATAAATCCGGTAACGGTCGTGATGGCACTGTCAAGGGCAAACCGAAGCTGATAGATGGTGTCGAGGGAAAGGCATGGCAATTTGATGGGGCGACGGCGATCGATATGACCTTTCCCATCATGAAAGCCCCGGATCCGGCGCTCTCAATCCGATGCTTTTTCAAAGCCGATGAGGTGAAGGGACAGCATACCATATATGACGAGGGGGGCGCGTGGACAGGGTTCTGTGTCAGGATAATGGATGGGAAGCTCGAGTTCGCCACTGTCTGCTGCGACGCTAATCATCCGCCACCGGTGATCATATCTGTGCCGTTCGACGACACGAGGGATTGGCATGAGCTGGCGGCGATCTACGACCACGGGAAGATGTCGCTCTGGCTCGACGGTGAGCTTATGGGAGAGGAGAAGACGAAATGGGAAGAGCTGGGATCTCACGGACAGTCAGGAGCGATAGGGAACATGAGCCCTGGCGACACAGCTTTCGGCTCATCCGGGGATTATTTTGTCGGAGCTATGGATGAATTTCGGATCTACTCCCGTGCCCTCCAGCCGAATGAGCTCAAACTGGACGTGTCGTCTGAGGATAAACTCGCTGTCCTATGGGGAGGATTGAAGGATGTCCGGTGAATATATCGATGATCGATTCAGTTCTTGACATCGCTTCACATATCTAGTAAACTAAAATCAACCTCAAGGGATAAAGCAACAAGCTTTCAAGGGGATAGCGATGACGAGGAGACATGTAGCTGTGTCGATTATCATCACAATCCTGCTGGCAATGTTTGTGGTCGGATGTGAACGTCAAAGGGGCAGGAAAGTGACCAACTTCGAATACGGCAGTGATATGTTGATCGGCGGGAAAGCGTTCCAATCGATCGATTATCTCGAAAAGGCGCAGAAGGAGGAGCCGAACAACCCTCTCGTCTATGCCTACCTCGTGATGGCGTATCGAAGGGCTAAGGATACCCCCGCAGCGAAGGTGGCAGGTAAGGTGCAGGAGTTCGAGAGAAAGGAGAAGGAAACCTTCAAGAAGCTCCGGTCTATGGGCGAAGACGGGATGAAGGCGCTGTTGAAGGTAGCCTCGGGTCGAAACAGATTGATGACCGATGCGATTGATCTGCTTGTGGAGTACGGTGATCTGGCGGTTAATCCTATAATCGACTTCCTGACGGATAGCCATAAAAGATCCAGATATCCCGACCTGATACCATTTTTAAAGGATGCCCTTGTCAAGATAGGCAATCCCGCTTCTGACGCCCTGTGTGCGGCCTTGAACAGATCCGATCTCACACCTGAAGCTGAGAAGGACCTTGTGGAGGTACTCGGCGAGATAGGGGATTCGAGCGCCTCGTCGACGCTCGAGAAATGCGCTACAGCGACCGATCCTGTGGTCAGGATAGAATCGATCGTCGCCCTGTACAAGCTGGGTAAAAAGGAATATGCCGGACGGATATTGGAAGCCCTGGATGATCCGAGGGTTGAGGTGAGGAGAATCGCCTCCCAGGCCCTTTCCCTGATCAATCACATTCCCGAGAAGGTGGTGCTTAAGAAGTTAAACGACGAAGATCCGGTCGTCAGGGCTAACGTCATCAAGGTGCTTGACAGAAAACCGCCGAAATCCCTTAAGGACAGGTTGATAAAGGTCCTCTCATCCGACCTCTCAGATGAAGTTCAAAATGCTGCCGCTGAAGCCTTGAAGGGATATGGCCCTTCAATAGCCGGCGAACTCATTGATATGTTGCCAAAGGAGAAGGAATGGGATGTGAGGTTGAGGATCGTCGAGATCCTCGAAGCCCCTGAAGTCGCGAAAGGGATCGATAACGATGGCGAGTATAAGCTGTACGAGGCATATCAGAGCGAGAAAAAGGATATAGTTAAGGATAGGCTTGCCCAGCTTCTCGATAAACTCTAACAAAAAGGAGGCAAATAATGGCCGATCTGAACGCCTTGGCCGAGGCGATCATAAACGGCAGAAAGGAAGAGGCAGAGCAGATAACAAAACAGGCTCTGGATGAGGGTCTTCCCCCGACTAAGGTCCTCAACGAGGGTCTGATCAAGGGGATGTCGGTTGTGGGTGAGAAGTTCAAGAACAACGAGTTCTACGTCCCTGAGGTCCTCATCGCTGCCAGGGCTATGAAGTCCGCTATGGAGATCCTCAGACCTATGCTGACGGAATCAGGGGTCGAGCCTGTCGGTAGGGTCGCCATCGGAACGGTTAAGGGCGATCTCCATGACATCGGTAAGAACCTCGTCGCCATGATGCTTGAAGGCGGTGGGTTCCAGGTGATAGACCTTGGAATAGATGTCGGCCCCGAGAAGTTCATCCAAGTCGTCACCGATCAGGAGGTACAGATAGTCGCTATGTCTGCCCTGCTGACCACCACTATGCCGTCGATGAAGGTCACGATCGATGCCCTCAAGGAGGCAGGGCTGAGGGATAAGGTGAAGATCCTGATAGGAGGAGCGCCCGTCACACAGGCTTACGCCGACGAGATAGGCGCGGACGGATATGCCAGAGATGCCGCCAGCGCCGTGGACAAAGCGAAGGAGCTTTTAGGCGTGGCGTAAGATGAGGGGGCGCCGAGGCGCCCCACCCTCTCTTCATGATATACCCCGCCTTAAAGATCATCCCCATAAGGTATGGAGAGGTGAAAGGCGATGTCATACTCGGTCGAGGTGGAGAGGATCGACGGCTTTGATGTCTACGCCCTCAAAGATCTATCCTCCGGAAGCGAAGCCAAGGTGGTTCCGGAGATCGGTGCAAACTGTTTCAAATTCACGATCAGACACGAAGGAGAGAGCTTAGATATAATTGATCCCCCACCGTCACTCACCCAACTTCAGGAATCCCCAAGCGGTTACGGCAATCCGATCCTCTTCCCCTTCCCAAATAGGATACGCAACGGAACCTTCACATTCGATGGCCAAACGTATCAGTTCGATAAACGTCCCGGCTGGGAACATTCCATACACGGGCTGGTATACACACGCCCCTGGGAGGTATCGGATCAAGGGTCGCAGAACGCAGCCTATGTGACCTTGAGCTTCGACTCGAAGGGATATCCCGATGTTATGAGACAGTATCCCTTCCCCTTCATCGCCGAGCTGACCTACAGCCTGAAGGGTTGGAAACTGACGGTACATTTTTCGGTTCGAAACACGGGGGTTAAGAGGATGCCGATGGGTTATGGCATACATCCTTACTTCCGTGCCCCGATCTCACCAGAAACACCTCTTGAGAAATGCCTTGTCAGAATACCTGCGCGGAGATTATGGGAGCTGAGGGATTTCCTCCCCACCGGCAGGACGATCCCTGTGGATGAAGAGCGTGACTTTAGAACGCCGAGGCCCATCGCGGGCGTGAGGTTAGACGATGTCTACACGGATCTGATCTACGAGGGAGGAATCACCAGGTGTCTCATAGATGATAGAGGGGTAAAGCTGAAGATGGTTGTCGAGGCAGAGAGCGTTTTTAGGGAGATAGTCGTCTACACCCCACCTAGGGGCGGAGCGATTTGCTTTGAACCCTATACCTGTCCGACCGACGCGCCGAATCTGACCGCCAAGGGCTTGGACGTCGGTCTGATCGTCCTCGAACCGGGCGAAAGCTTCGAGGGAACGGTGTCCTTCACCGTTGAAAGCTACGAATAAGGGGGAGAGGTATGAACGTCATACTGATAATCTCCGACACGTTTCGCAGGGATAACCTGGGATGTTACGACGGCAATCTGGCTTATACGCCGTCACTGGACAGGTTCGCCTCGGAGGCGATCCTGTTCGAAAACGCCTATTGCCTGTCCTTCCCGACGGTTCCTAACAGGAACGACATCCTGACCGGCAGGGCGACCTTTACCTATAAACCCTGGTCACCGCTGGGCTCGGATGAGATCACCCTTCAGGATACGCTCAATAAGGCGGGCGTCCTGACCAGCCTGATTGTGGATACTCCCCATCCGTTTGCCCCCGGATTTAACTATCAGAGGGGATTTCAGGGTTGGGAGCTTATCAGAGGACAGGAACACGATAGGTGGAAAACGGCGCCCAGCGATGTCAAACTTCCCTGCGACCCGGGTAAGCTCCGCAACCCCTATGGGACGGTCATCCAATACCTGAAGAACGTCTCCTGGAGAAAGCACGAGTCGGATTACTTCGTCGCCAGGACGATGCAAGCGGCGATCGAGTGGCTGGAGGAGAACTACACGAGCCGTTTCTTCCTCTACGTCGATACGTTCGATCCCCATGAGCCTTGGGATCCGCCCAAGCATTACGTGGACATGTTCGATCCGGATTACGACGGCGAGGAGGTGATCTACCCCAGATATGACAGGTGGAAGGAATTTCTGAGCGAGAGGGAACTTCAACATTGCAGGGCGCTTTACGCCGCCGAGGCGACGATGGTCGATAGATGGGTCGGGTTGCTGCTTGAAAGGGTCGAATCGTTGGGGCTGATGAAGAACACCGTCGTGATTTTCACCACGGATCACGGCTTTTACCTGGGCGAACACGGCTATATAGGCAAATCCCTTATCAGAGAGAACTACCATCAGTCCATCCCTCTCTATCCTGAGGTCTCGGCGATACCTTTCATCATGTATGTCCCCGGCGCGGAGGGCAGGAGGGTTAAAGCTCTCGTTCAGTCGATAGACCTGATGCCCACCATTCTCGATTTCATGGGAGTTGAGATACCGCCCACGGTGCAGGGACACTCGCTTAAGCCTCTTATCGAGGGGAAGGTGGATAAGGTCAGGGATATCGCCATAGCTTCGCCCACTCTCTCCTCAAGAGGGATCAAAGTACCACATCCCACAAATCGAGCTACGATCACGGATGGCGAGTGGATGTTGATCTACGGCAGCCAGGTCGAAAGGGTCGAGGGGGCTGAAATGACGGAGATGGTCGATAGCATCAAGCGAAAGGTGGCCGCTATCGAGGAGAAACCGCTGGCCCCGGAGCTTTATCACCTCCCAGATGATCCCGGATGCGAAAGGAACCTCTTCGAGGAAGGCCACGATAGAGCCAAAGAGCTACACGCCCAGTTCGTGGAGTTCCTGGAGAGATGTGAGGTTCCCGAGGAACACCTCAGGTTCTTCAGGTATATATGAGATGGCCATGGTACGGGTTATAGCACATAGGGGGGCCTCAGGCGAGGAGATAGAGAACACGTCTGAGGCCTTTTATAGAGCACTTCTCCAAGGTGCGGATGCGCTGGAGATGGACGTCAGACGCACGAAAGACGGAGATCTCATTCTGTTCCACGACGAGACGTTGGAGCGGCTCGCCGGCAGGACGGATAGGGTGGAGG
>CAZHVH010000121.1:0-8622 GCA_964535855.1 uncultured bacterium | reverse complement strand
TGAAGGGTCTCCCGTTGAACCTGCTGTGTTTGGCGTGCGAGTACGGAACCACCCTTTCGTCGCAGACCGCCTTGTAATCGCTGACGTCGAATCTCTCCCCGGTGGAGAGCGCTATCTTATCGCCGAAGTATCCGAATCCGTCCTCAGGTTCGAGCGCCGCGTAGAGCGTGGGCGATGTCGGGTAGTCCGGAACCTGAACGGTCGAAAGTAGCTCCATCATCTCCATCGCCTCAACCAATCCCTTCTCCAGCAGCCCCCTCAGCTCCCTCAGCTCATCCTCATCGGGCAATCTGCCGAATCCACCCAGCGCCACGTTCGTCTGATGGACCATTCTGCCGCCGATCCTCTCCTGGATGGTGTTGCCGAGCTTCTTGAGCCTGAGGGCTTTTGCGACGGCGTCGGGATGATCGGCCGCCATCTCGATGACGCTGTTATAGCCGAGGAAATCGGGCAGCGCCAGGCAGAAGATATGCAGGGCGTGACTTTCGATATTCCCCCCGTGCACCAGAAGCTCCCTCAACAGCCTCGTCTGCTCGGTGACCTGAACTCCGAGGGCGTTCTCGACGGCCATGGTCGACGTGACGCAATGGATGGCGGAACATATCGCGCAGATCCGTGTGACTATCGGGGGTATCTCGTCGAACCTCCTCCCCAACACGACCGCCTCGAACATCCTGGGCCCTTCCATCACGTTGACCCTGACCTCCCTGATCTGATCCCCATCCAACTCGACGTATACGCCGCCGAAACCTTCGACGCGACAGAGGTGTTCTATCTCTATCCTCCTCATGTCCCCACCTCCAACTGTTTCGCCGTTGCGGCGAAGGTCTTGAGCTTGTTCCAGATGTCATCGTAGGAGAACCCCTTCTCCCTGAGCAGCTTCTCCTCGGCGGCGATGTTGGCCTCGGTGACCGGCCCTCTGCATCCTATGCAGGGCATGTTCTGGGACGGGCATCTGGCGTTACACCCCGCGACGGTCACGGGACCGAGACAGATCACGCCCTTTTCGAGGAGCAGGCATGGGTTTTCGTTCATCTTACACTCCGTGCATACGGCATAATCAGGGAGAACGGGCATATCGCCGTGCAGAAGCGAGGCGATCGCCGAGAGGATCTGTCCTTTCTCTATGGGACAGCCGGGGATAGCCAGATCGACCTTGACATAGCTGGATAGAGGCTGTGGAACGAGGGGTGAAAAGTAGTAAGCCCTCTCGCCGTAGACTTTCTCTTTAAGATCATCGCGCGGAACGTCGTTCTTGGCGGCAGGTATTCCCCCCCACACGGCGCAGGTGCCTATGGCGATGAGGATTTTTGACCGTTCTCGGAGCTTATAGAGCATCTCCCTGTCCTCGTGGGTTATGACCGTCCCCTCGACGAAGGCTATATCCAGCTCGCCCTCCTCGTCGTTATCGCTCATACCCATTGGGAAAAACCTCAGATCGATCGCGCCGACGATATCCAGTAGTTCATCCTCGCAGTTGAGGATCATCAATTGATCGCCGCCACAGGACGTCAGACCGTATATCCCGACTTTGGGTTTTCCGGCCATCAGATCACCTCCGGCAGGTTTATCACGTCCCAATATGTGAAGATCGGTCCGTCAAGGCATGTGTATTTATGGCCTATTCGGCAGTGTCCGCATTTGCCGACGCCGCATCTCATCCGTCTCTCCAGCGACATCAATATCCTATCCTTCGAGAAGTTGCGGTCGAGCAGCTTTTTCAGCACGAACTTATACATCACCGGCGGACCGCACACCGCCGCGTAGGTGTTATCCGGATCGATCTCCCCCAGATAGTCGAAGAGATCTGTCACCACGCCGACGTGAGCGGGCCATCTCCCCTCCGGATCGGTGTCGACCGTCAGCAGGCAGTTTATATCGGGCTGGTCGAGCAGTGAGATGAGCTCATACTTGAACAGCATCTCGTCCGGCGTCTTCGCCCCGTACATCAGCGTGATATCCTTGAACTTCGGCCTATTGTCCAGGGCATACCACAGAAGCGCCCTCAAGGCCGCCATCCCAAGGCCGCCCGCTATAAGCAGCAGATTGTTGCCTTCCATCTCCTCGACGGGAAATCCGTTGCCGTAGGGGCCCCTTATCCCGATGAGCGAGTTTGGCTCAAGGGCGAAGAGGGCGTTCGTAACGCGGCCTATTTTCCTAACACATACCTCGACCGTCTCGGGCCTCGTGGGGGAAGATGCGATCGAGAAGGGCGCCTCCCCCGTGCCTATGACGCTCAACATCAAAAACTGCCCCGGCTTATGCCTGAAGCTCTTCGCCACCTCATCCTTCTCGAAGCGGATCTGGAACAGCTTGTGATCCTCTATCTGGGGCAGGATTCGGATTATCCTGGCCGGATAAGGCTGGTATATCTCAAACGGATTGTCGGAGTGACCTCTCATCCTTCTCCCCCTTTCTATGCCGTTGACCTGAGTTTCTCTATCACATCCGGGAACTTAAGCCCGGCGACACACATCTGGGAGCATCTCCCACACCCGACGCAGGCCGGCCTGCCGAACTCCTCCGAGAAGACCCTCAGCTTGTGATAATATCGTTTTTTCATCCTGGTGGATCTCTCGGCGGCGAAGTTGTGTCCGCCTGCGACGAGCGAATACTCCCAGAAGAGGCAGGAATCCCACCTGCGCTTTCTCACCCCGCTTTGGGCGTCCAACGACAGCTCATCCACCACGTCGTAGCAGTAGCAGGTGGGACAGACCATCGAGCACGTCCCACAACTGAGACATTGGCCGGCCACCTCATCCCAGACCTCGCTCTCGTACTCCAAATCCATTATCTCCGGCAGACCGAGCATGTCCACCTTACTCTTGAACATCTCGGCCTTTCGGAGCATCGAGCTCTTGAACGCCTGCTTGTCCTCATCCGTCACCTCGTCGAAGAGCTCCTCCCTCGCCAGCGTTATATCGTCGCCGAGGCTGGTTCCGACCCTGACCAGGTACGAATCGCCGATATCGGAGAGGAACAGATCGAACCCATCGTCGACGAAGTTGGTGCCCATCGAATAGCAGAAACAGTATTCGTCCGGGGTACAATCTATCCCAACGATGACGCCGTTCCGGCGTCTGGTCATATAAGCGTTGTCGGTATACCTCCCGTTGAAGACCATATCCAGTATCTTCAGCCCGTGTATATCGCATGAATGGACGCCGAACAGCACGAAGGGCTGATCCAGGTCCTCGACAGCCGGCGTGAAACCTTTGAGCGGCGAAAAATGAAACATCGGTTCCTGGGGAGGAAGAAAAAACTTCTTGGGCGGCAGGATCGTCCTGTTGTAATTCAGCTCGGCCTCATCCGCCGATGATATCTCCTGAAAGGAGTAGCTCGTCTCCCCCTTTCGGACGGGGGCGTATACCGGCCCCACCTTCCTGAGCTCCTCCACAAGGCCCTCCAGGTTGGACTTCGGGAGTTTCACCACCTTCATTTCCCTTCCTCCTTCTCAAGGAGCCTCTCGACCCTTTTCAGAAGGTCAACGGCCATGACCGGCTTCTCGACGTAGTCGTCCGCCTTGAAATACTCGCCGTCGGTCTGAGGTGAGAACTTGAAGCCGGTTTTCGCCGTTATGGCCGAGACGGCTAGGATCGGGATATCCCTGTATTCCGGATCGTTTTTAAATTGGCTGCAGAGGACAAACCCGTCGTTCAACCTCTCCATCATGATGTCGAGGATGATCAGATCGGGCTTGTCCTCCTCGACCATCCTACACGCCTCCTCCCTGTTGGTGGCGTGTCTGACGAGATAGGAGTTGGCCTCCAGGATGGATTTCACGGCGCTGGCGAAATCCTCGTCATCTTCCACGATCAGTATCTTCCTCTTATCCATCTCTTACTGACCTCCGGTTTTGTGAACGTGAGATTTATCACTTTTCCGTGAGAAATAAATCTCACTCGATCTCCCTCCTGGGCAGAAACAGGGTGAAGGTCGTCCCCTCACCGAGTCTGCTTTCAACCTCAATTCTGCCCGAATGCGCCTCGATGATCTTCTTCGTTATGGACAGCCCAAGACCGCTCCCGGTGAGTTTGGGGTGTTCTTTGGATCGAACCCTGAAGAACTCGTCGAATATGTAGGGCAGGTTCTCCTCGGCGATCCCTATGCCCGTGTCGGATATGGATATGAAAACCCCCTCGTCGCTGTCCCTGAGGCTTATCGTGACGGAGCCGTTAGGTTTGTTATACTTGATGGCGTTGGAGATGATGTTTGAAAACGCCTGCTTGAGGCTATCGGAATCCCCCTTGATCGGCGGGACCCGTTCCGGATACATCCTGATTATCTCTATGGCGTTTTCCTCCGCCAGCGGCTGAAGCTCCTCGATCGCCTCGTCAAGCACCCCGGTGAGGTTGATGGGAACCATCTTCTCGGCGAGCTTGCCCGATTCGATACGGGACATATCCAGCCAGTCGTTGATCATCTTCAACAGCTCATCCGCCCTCTCGGAACATCTCTCCAGTACCTCTTTGACCGGGGCCGGGACCTCGCCCATAGCTCCCGATGAGATCGCCTCGATGTACTGTCTGATGGCCACGAGAGGCGACTTCAACTGGTGCGTGACGATGGAGATGAAATCCGCCTTGAGCCTATCCCTCTCCCGTCTCAGCGATTCCCTCTCAGCTTCAAGCCTCCTCTTCTCAAGCCCCCTTCTGACGATAACCCTGAGCTCGTCGGGTGTAAAGGGCTTGGGGAGGAAATCGTATGCGCCGCGTTTCATGGCATCCACCGCCGATTCGACCGTGGCGTATCCGGTTATGACGATCTTCACCATCGACGGGTCGATCTCGCTCAATCTCTCCAACACCTCCATCCCGTCGATGCCGGGCATCTTAAGGTCGACGATCGCTATATCCGGCTTGGACTCCTTCGCTATCCTGAGGCCCTCCTCCCCCGATAGGGCGGTTAAAACCTCATATCCACGTTTGCTCAGAACCTGTTTACACGCGTCGAGCATGGTCTGTTCATCATCTATCACCAGCACCTTTGCCTCGGCCATCTCGCATCACCTCCTGATGAATCGGGATATCTCGCGTATCAGCTCATCCGCCCTTGTAGGCTTAGGGATGAACCCCTCACCGCAGATCGAAAAAGGAGTCAGAAGCGAGAGTCTTTCAGGGGAGTCGGCCATGGAGGTCATCATCAGGATGGGTATATCCCTGAACTGGCTCTTACCCTTCAGCTTCCAGCACAGCCTGAACCCGTCCCATATCCCATGCATCATCAGGTCGATCAGGATCAGGTCGGGTCTGGAAAACATCGCCTTCGCCAGCGCATCCTCGCTGCCGAAGGCCGGGATCACCCTGAAGCCGTATCTCTCCACTATCCGTCGTATCCCGTCGATGAAATCGTAATCATCGTCGACCACCATGATCTTTCTCTCGATCCCCCTGGCGAGGGCGCTTTTCACGGCGAGGATCAGATCGTCGAACCCCAGAGGCTGGACGTGATAGTAGAACACGCCCTCCAACCTGTATCTGAGCTCCAGATCCGGCAGGTTATAGGCGGCTGTGACGATTATCGGCAGATCCGGTCTGAGCGGCTTGATGATGGGGATGAACTCATACGCCCGCCCTCCCCTCAGCGTGTCGTTTAAGATCAGACATCTCACCCCTTCGCACGTCAGCTCGGCTAGAAGCTCGCTCAAGCTCGAGGCGACCATCGATTCGATCCGATTCTCAGCGAGCAGGTCGCCTATGAACCTCCCGGAGAGCGGGTCGAGGATGATCACCTTTCCGCCGCTGAGCCATTCCAAAGCCGTTCACCTCCGATATCGTAGGCGTGGAGGCTCCCCCCCACGCCATTCCCCTTTTCAGCGCAGAGCAAATCGCCATAGAGCAAGAATCGCGCCAAACGAAGAAACCTGGAATTTCAGGGGAGGCTCAGCGGATGATATCAACCTTTCTGTGGACTAATTCCACAGGGTGGGGAGGATCTCCCCAGGCGCTATTCCCGGTCGGGCCAACGCCGCAGGGCGATCCTCTCCTCTGGCGTCCCTATGCCGGAGAGAAATCGAAGATACTCCTCATGAAGTCGGAGGGCGATATCCCTATGTTCGTTGAAGAGATCTCGCTGCTGTTTCGGATCGGTCGGCAGGTGATACAACTCGGGTTTCCCCAGAGCGCCCCCGTCCATCAGGGACCATTCGCCATCGGTGACGGCGCTCCACACGAGCGTCTCGGGATCGGTTGGAAGCCTGGGCGAGCAGACGGCGAGGTCCCGAACTTTATCCACCTCGCCCCGAAGCAGCGGGAGCAGAGATCTACCGTGGATCCCCTCCGGCGCCCTCGCACCTCCGAGCTCCGCAAGTGTGGGCATGACGTCGACCAGCTGCACCAGCGCCTCGCACCTTCGGCCTCCCTGTATCCCGGGGATCTTCATTATCAGGGGGATACGGGCCACCTCGTCGTAAAACTGCCATCCTCTTTTGGGCTCAAGGACAGTATGCTTGCCTATAAGCCCGTGTTCCCCCAGATACCACCCGTGATCCGACGTGAATATGACGGCCGTATCATCCCAGATCCCGACATCCCTGAACTTATCCAGCAGCCAGCCGACCCATTTATCCATCATCGTGACCGTCCCCGCGTAAAGGGCCCTCACGTGTCTCAACTCCTCCTCCGTCAGGTAATCGACCTTATCGTAGCGTGGCAATATCACCTTCTCGCCCTCATAGCCGGGATCATAAAGGTCGACATACCATTGGGGCGGATCCCAGGGCTCATGGATGGAGAACAGATCCAGATAGAGCAGAAATTTCTCGTGTGTATAGTTGCGTTCAAGCCAATCCACTGCCTCCTGGATCACCCTCGGTATGGGCCAATCCCTCTCATACACCCAGTAGGCCCTGTTGCGAAGGAATGGCACCACAAGCTGTTCGGGCTGACGACACTTGCTGGGATCGCACGGGAACTGGATGGGGATGTCATCGGTGGTATACGGATCGTTCTGCTGTCCCCTTATCCACCGATGCCCGCTGAACCCCTGATGGTAGTTCATGCCGGGGGCGAGCATCTGATAGTGGTCGGTTATCAGCATGGTCACATACCCCTGACGGCGGAGGAGGGACTGAACGACCGTTTCGCCCCTGGGAAGCGGAGCCCAGCCGATGGTATGGAACACATGTTTCCCCGTCATGACTTCCGCCCTTGCGGGCATCGTCGGGAAGGAACCGATATAGGCGGTATCGAAGACGACCGACTCCTCGGCGAGCTTGTCTATATTGGGGGTTTTTATCCATTCGTTCCCGTAACATTCGAGGAAATCCCTCCTCAGGGTATCGCAGATGATGAAAAGGATGTTCATGGCTCATCTCCTTTGTCCGTTCAGCTCGGTGTGGGCCAATATTCCGAATCAATCCGAGCCCCTTTCATATATTCCTCGATCCTCTCGATCACCTCCGGATGTCGTTCAGCCATGTTCTTTTCCTCCGAGACATCCGTCGACAGATCGTATAGCTCAAGCGGCTCTCCCCATTTGGGTCTGACCGCCTTCCAATCGCCGATCCGGACCGCCTGCTGATACCCGTGGCCGGGAAACTCCCAGTACAGGAACCTCCTTCTCAGCTCGGGCTGATCTTCCCCGAGCAGGGTTGAAAGGACGTTCATCCCATCGATATCGTGAGGCGGCTCAACCCCGGCCAGCGCGGCCGCCGTGGGCAGGAAATCGGCGAAATACCAGACGGCATCGCTGACGAGTCCGGCCGGCACCTTGCCCTTCCATCTCACTATCATCGGCGTGCGTATGCCGCCCTCATAGAGCCAGCCTTTCTCTGCCCGCAGAGGCCCGTTGCTGTCGAACAACCCCTCCCATCTCCTGCCTGCGCCGTTATCCGAACAGAGGAACAGGATCGTCCGCTCGTCTATATCGAGCTCCTTCAGGAGGTTTAATATCCTGCCGACGTCTCTGTCCAGCCGCGTGACCATCGCCGCATACACCTTCGCCTCCTCAGGCCAGGGTTCGTCCGTGTAAGGTTCGGTGCTGGGTATCTCGTACCTGGGATGCGGGAGGGTGTAGGCGAGATATAGGAAGAACGGCTCGTCCTTATGGGAGCGGATGAAATCCAGGGCGAACTCGGTGAACAGATCATGCGAGTAACATTTGCCGCCCAGGATGACCTTCTCCTCGTTACGCCAGAGGAACGGGGGATAATAGGTATGGGCGCGTCTCTGGTTGAGGTATCCGAACCATTCGTCGAACCCCTTCTTATTGGGCACGGCCTCGGTTCCCGGCTCGCCCAATCCCCATTTTCCCGTGATGCCCGTCGCGTAACCGGCTTTTTTAAGCACCTGAGCTACCGTGATATCCTCCGGCTTGAGCGGCACACGCCTCTGAGGCGGGCCGTTATCCAGGATCAGCACCCCGCCCACCCTTGCGAAGTTATCCCTGACGGTGGCGTGTCCGGTGTGTTTGCCGGTCATCAGCACGCAGCGTGACGGAGCACATACCGGGCTTCCGGTATAACACTGGCTGAAGCGTATCCCCTCCTCGGCCATCCTGTCGATATTCGGGGTTTCTATCCTCTCCTGGCCGTAACAACCCAGATCCCTGTAACCGAGATCATCGGCCAGGATGAAGATGATGTTCGGCCTGTCGCTCATATTTCCCTCCTTAGGCAGGGCT
>CAZHVH010000120.1:0-8642 GCA_964535855.1 uncultured bacterium | reverse complement strand
ATGACGATAAATGACTTAATGACCACAAATGACCCTTCCTCACGTCCCCGCCACATACGATCATTGACAAAATCCCAAAATCGCTTATAATTTATATTAAACCTGAATGGGGGATGAGCTATGAGGACGGTTCTGGAAGAGAGGGAGGAGTGGACGGAGAGACCGGGGCTGTTGGAGAGAAGATGGTTCATTGGACTGCTTCTGATCCTGCTTCTGATCGCCCTCGCCTGTGCCGTCCTGCTCGTCATGTATCCCGATGTGCTGGATAAGATAACCGGCGGCGGTAAGCCCAAACCTCCTCCACCTCCTAAGATAAGCTTAAAGGTGATCGGCGAATACTTCCATTGGGGGGTGTAACAACATGAGGGTTCGCCTAATTTTAGCCTTGGGAGCTATCGCCTTATCGGCTCTCGCCTGGATTCTAACCTTTGGATGTCAGCCCAAACTGCCCGGCCCGGATGCCGTTGAACTGTGGAACGTGATAGGGATCAAGTCACAGTATAAGGGCTGGGGACAGTGGTCCGATCATAAGGGCATGCAGCCCGGCAAGTCACCTCACGGACCATTCCATGTCATTTACGTCAACGGCAAGGGGCTCTCCTCGAACAGGGTTCCGCTCCCCTATGGCACGGTCATCGTCAAGGAGAATTACACGGCCGAAAAGAAGCTCGCCTCCATCACCGTCATGTATAAGATCAGGGAGTTTAATCCCAGGAACAACGACTGGTTCTGGGCCAAATATTCGCCGGAGGGCAAGGTCGAGACGGCAGGGAAGGTGGCCAGTTGTATCCAATGTCATACCGCCCGTAAGGACAACGATTACATCATGGCTCATGAGCTGAAGAGGTGAACCCTTCACCGCCAAAGATCAGGGTATGCCTCTTTTAGGAGGTATACCCTCCTCCGATCTATCACCCTTGCCGGACCGTACTTGACCGGAAACTTTACGCCGAGGTTATCGATCACACCGTCCGGGTTGATCTTTTCGCCATTGATAAGTTTAAGGGCCATTCTCAGGGCGAGCTTTCCCCTCTCACGATGTATCGGATCGATTTCAAAGTCATGTTCCCCTCTCTGTAGGTATCTGATCGTTTCCTTCCCCGCTCCTACGCTTACAGTTATTGTCCTATCCAGCAGACCATGGGCCCTCAGCGCCTCTATCACGCCTGGCATCACATCAGTATTACATGAGATAACCGCCTGGACGTTATCGGCATATCTGGTTAGCAGGGCGTTTATGAGCCCAAGCGCCCGGAAGGAGCTCTCAGCGTGGACTCCTGCGAGCAGATTAACGCCCCGGTATTCGTCAAGGATGTCATATATTCCCAATGTCACCTTTCGTAGGTTTTCATCCCCTGGCGGCTCCTCTATCACGATGAAGTTCGCCCTCTCTCTATCCTTAAGCGTTTTCTCCGCGGCAATCCTGGCAGCCATCTTACCCATCTCAATGTAATTCGGCTCGACCAGAAGGGAGACCTTCAGCCTTCTGGGATACCTGTCCAGCGATACGATCGGCACGCTTCTTTGGCCGGCCTTTCTGACGATGACGTAGTCGAATTTGGGATCAGGTGTGACCGGATTCCACACAAGTGCATCTATTCCCTCTTCGAGCATCTCATATATGAACCGTCTTTCCGCCGCCACAGTCGATTCGTTTCTTTCCCTACGGGATACGTCCCTCCATATCAGCTTGACGTTTAGCCTCTCCGCCTCCTTCATCATCCCCCGCTTGATCTCCATATAGGCCACCTTTCCGCCGTCGGCAACGCAGACACCGATCCTGATACCCTCTCTCTCCGTCGAACATCCTGGGATAAGCGTCGGTATCAGAAGTATAATCATCAAAAGACTGACCCTCATCTGTTCCCTCCACTCTTCAATCTCGGCTCGTCCACCCTCGATATCATCCATGCGCCACAGAAAATAAGGCCCGAGGCGAGCAGGAAAACAGCCTCATATGAGAACAGGTCTATCATCCACCCTACTATGGGCGAGAGGAATATAGGGATCAATCTCAGGAGATTCATGGCGCCGAGATATTGAGGATGCCGATGCATTGGAGAAAGTTCCAGAAGGAAGTTCACCAGCAGCCTTTGTGCTATCGGAGCAAATCCTATACAGATATAGACAAGGAAGAAGAGCTTCACCCCTCTGGCATCCGGGAGGGAGCCCAGGAGGATTGTGACGAGCGGTATGCAGGCTACCATCGACATGAGCAGCTTCAAGGCCAACCTATTACCCCTTCTATCGGCGAGATTGCCCATGAACAGGGAGTTAAAGGCGTTGGAGAGATTCTGCACAACAACGAAGAGCATATAGCTGACAGCCGATACGCCAAGTCTCGCTCGGCCATATGCGGTATAGTGAGGAAATATAATGGAGTTCATCTGCAACAGCCAGACGGCATACATGAATCTCCTAAAATTTCTGTCCTCGACGACCAATTTCATCGAATCGACGGCGAAGTGGACGATTCCGATACCTCTTGTAACCCTTTCCTCCTTCCACTCATCTATAGGAAGAATGACAAGGGCGGAAAGGGCGAAGAAGACCGATGTGGTGCCGAAGATAAGAGCGTAGCCGTTCAGCCCTATCCTTAACCATCCCGGCATCAACATATAGGCGGCGAAGGAGGCGAAGATGCAACCCAAGAAGCTTGATATCCCCACCAACTTCCCCCGCATCTGTGCCGGGATCAGCTTCCCCTGCATGGTCCCGCCCATCAGATTAACACATCCCAGAGCCACGAAGTTAAACCCATAGGCCAGCAGGAAACCATACAGAAGAACCGTTCCTCTATTTGGGAAAAACCTCACGAGAGAGGCGATAACGCCCCAGGGCATAGCGAGGCCAAGCGAGACCCAGAAGAAGATCCATTTCTTCCTCTGCCGGCCCGTTATCAGGTGAGCTAGGAGAAGCTGAGGTAGGCCCCTGGCGAGGTTGGATATGAGGGGAAGTATTCCCCTGACAGCCCCTGAAGGCGTCAGGTTGAGGAGGAATCCGGGCATGATGACGCTCTCAGTTTTGAAGATCCACCCGATCCTCCAGAGGATCAGATTCAGAGACAGAAGCCAAAAGTTCAACTTCCGTATCTCATGATCAGGCCGAGCGATCCCACCGCCCACAGCGTCCTACCATCCGGTGAACAGAGGTCATATAGCCATGTTCTTTTCATCCCTACATCCACCCTCATCCAGCTCCTTCCACCGTCCTCGGTCTGGAGGATGAGGCCGTTTGTGCCGACCGCCCATCCGACCTCCCTGTCCTTGAAATAGATCCCCGTTATCTCAGCAGCAACGCTATGATGGCCACGATGATGGCGACTGCAGCCGTTATCAGGGCGATGTAATCTCTGAACTTGGAGAGGAGGCTATAGCTCTTCAGGGCATTCAGGCAGGATATCGCTGTGGGGTTAAGGGGATCGAGTTTAAGGGCTCTTTTCCAGCTCGATTTCGCCTTTCGGAACTCCCCCTTCCGGATATACACCTTTCCGAGTAGATTATAGGTATTGACGTGATATGGATCGTGGGATAGGGACCTCTTCAGGGCATCTATCGATTCGTCCAACCTTTCCTCCTTCGCCAGCTTCAGTCCTGTGTTGTAAAGCTGCAAGGCCTTTCTTCTATCCCCCTTCATTCCGTTTCCACCTCATACATCAGCTCCAGAAGTTCATCCTCCACTTCCTCTACCTCATCTTCATGACCTCTCTCGATGGCACGTTCCAGCTTCGAGGCCAAGTTGATAAGCTGAGACGCCTTTTTCTTATCGCCGATCTCCTTCGCCATCTTCCTTGCCCTGCTTATCAGCGCTTTCCTCTCCTTATCGTCCATCTCCACGGTAGCTCGCCATATACGTTCTGTTTTCCCCTTTGCTTCCTCCTTCTCCTCCGAGCTCATCCGTTCGGGGGTCGCCTTCAGGGTGACTTTCATCTCCTTGCCGCTATCCTTTTCCCTGGCTGTCACGTGAACGATGCCGTTAACATCATAGTCAAAAGTGATCACGATCTTCGGCACGCCTGCGGGAGCGGGGGGTATGCCCTTGAAGAGGAATTCGCCAAGCAGCGTGTTTTCGGAAGCCCTCTCGCTTTCGCCCTGATATACCTTTATCTTGACTACATCCTGGTTATCGTAAACCGTTGTATACACCTCGGACTTCGATGTGGGGATGGTAGTGTTTCGTCGGATGATGACGCTGAACTGATCTGGAACCGGCATACCGAGTCTGTATCCTAGAACTTCGACTCCGAGCGAGTGCGGGGCCACGTCCACGAGCACGGCGTCGATATCCTGCCCCTCTATGATCGCAGCCTGAATTGCTGCTCCCATGGCGACGCAGAGTTCAGGGCTGACCTCGGTATGAGGTTCAAGGCCGAGCCTGTGATGGACAATCTCCCAGACGAGCGGTATCCTGGTCGATCCGCCGACCATGATCACCTTATCTATCTCGTTATGTTTTAAACCGGCGTCCTGAATAGCTTTATCGATGGAATCTATCGTCGATTCGACCAGATCCCTTATCAGATCCTCGAAATCCGATCTGGCAATCTCAAATACCAGGTTCAGCGGTTGGCCGTCCTTGCTTGCTATGAACTCCTCCGAGATGTTGGCGAAGGGTCTATCGGATAGGACGATCTTGGCCTTTTCGGCCGCTCTTGTGAGCCTTGCTAGAGCCTTTCTATCCTTCCTCAGATCCACCTTGTACTCGGATTCAAACCAGTCGGCAACATAGTCTATTATCTTCCGATCGAAGTCGTCTCCGCCTAGCTGCGTGTTGCCGTGGCTTGCCCGCACCTCTACCACGCCGGATTCCATCTCGACTATCGAGACGTCGAAGGTCCCTCCACCGAGGTCATAGACCATGACATATCGTATGTCCTCGCCCCTATCCTTCATGCTATAGACCAGAGCTGCCGCCGTGGGTTCGTTGATTATCCTAACGACCTCAAGCCCCGCTATCTCGCCCGCATCCACGGTTGCCTGTCGCTGAAGGTCGGTAAAATAAGCGGGGACGGTGATCACAGCCTTTTCGATCTTCTCGCCCAGATACCTCTCGGCGATCTCCTTGAGCCTTCTAAGGATGAAGGATGATATCTCCTGCGGCGTGTAGTATTTATCGCCGAGCTTCACCCTCTCATCCGTCCCCATCTTGCGCTTTATCGACTTGACGGTGTTCTCCGGCTCGATTATATACTGATTCTTGGCGGGCTGACCAACAAGCAGCTCCCCGTTCGGTGATATACCCACGAACGAAGGTAAAATCCTGCTCCCCTTTTCATCCGGTATGACGAAAGGCTGCCCGTCTTTGACGACAGCTATCTCCGAATTCGTGGTTCCCAAATCTATGCCTACTATCCTGGACATTTTCACCCACCTCCTTCTCCCTAATCTACAAATCCCATCTCCTCCCACAACGTTCGTTCCCTTCGTTTTCCACTGCCAGGCTCGGCCTTTTTCGTTTTTGTCCTTTCATCTTCCGAAATCTTCGGTTTAGCGACTATAACCTCCGCGAACCTGAGGATTCGATTTCCGAGGAGATATCCCTTACGCTGTTCGGCTACAACGGTGTTCGGCGGAAATTCATCTGTGTACTCCACATCGACGGCGACGTGCAGGTGGGGGTCAAACGGCTCACCCACGGTCTTCATCTGTCTGACGTTCCACTTCTTGAATAGATCGAGGAGCCTCTGATAGATTATCCTTATGCCGTTTGCCCAGCTTACGAGATTAGGATTATTCGCCGAGAGGCTCACAGCGGCGTTTATCGCTTCCTCAAGCCCGTCAGCGATCGGGAAGAGATCTTGCAATAGCCCAACGGGAAGCTCATCTTCCTGAGATTCAAGTCTATCAAGTATCTCCCCTATCATCCTTTTCAGCGACTCCCTTTCCGATTGGGCGAGGCTACTGGAACGAAGATAAGCTTTCCCCTGTTTTTTGATCTCCTCTCGGATTCCCTCAAGGCTCTCTATGAGAAGATCACCCCTGTCGGGTGATGATTTCTCAGGAAGTTCCTCGGGCTCCTCCCATATCTCAAAGGCGGGGTCCTGAGCTACTATTGACTTCCAGTTTCTGAACAGCATGAGCTCACCTCGATCCCTTTAGGTCCACATCCTGAAAGTCATCTGAGAAATCGGTTCTGGAGAGCTCCAGAGATTCGGAGAATAAGGATTTCAGGACGAGATTGAGATCTAGCTTAGGTTTGTATTCTGATCTCTCGTTCCTCCCATAGAGCTCGAACTCCTTAAACGGCTCGGAGAATATGAACATATCAGCCTCGACCCTCTTTCTAAGGTCCCTTAGCTGCTCGTAGGCTGCTCGTATCTCCTTGAACTTCTCGCTATCCCTTTCGGGTGTGAATCTCTTGACCAGATCAAAATACGCCCTTCTTATCTCCTCCTGGGAGGCGTTCCTATCCAATCCCAGTATCTCGTATGGATTTTCGATTTTCCCCTCTATATCTTCCATGGCTAAATCTCTAGAAAGGGCAAACCTATATCCTTGCGGATCATCATTTTTATCGTCTCCATGATCTCAATCATCTCTTCGTTTTCGTCCTCCGATTTCCTCAGCATTCTTATACCTCTATCGAGCCATTTGACGGCCTCCTTTTCTTCGTCACAGAAATAGCAGGCGAAGCTCATCAGGAGATATCCCGGTCCGAATTTCGGAAAGAGTTTAATCAGCTCCTTGGCATATCTCCTGGCGAGTTCAGGCTCCTCATCCATTATCTCCTTAATCAGAGTTATGAATATAATCTTTTCATCCTCGTCACCTTTGGCCCTGCTGAGGGCCTCGCGGAAGTATTCCTCCACCTTATCGTATATCCCCATATTGACATAGTTCATCGCTATATCGAGCGGGATCTCATAGGATTCCCTGTCGACCTCAAGCGCCTTTTTGTTATACCGTTCCATCTCCTCAGGATTCAAGGTCTCCATCGAGAGAGCAAGGTTGATGTAGAGATTAGGGGCCTCCGGAAACAGGGCGATTCCCTCGTCGATCAGCTCCTGAGCTTTCCTCCTATCACCATCGCTGAGATAAGCCTTCACCAGGAAAGCCCTGAGCGGATGGGCCTGCGGAACCCTTTCCAATCCTTCCTTGACCAATCTCAACAACCTTTGAGGGAAGTTCCAATATTTGTCCGACTCGTGCATGTAGCAAGCGCAGTATCGGTATGTAATTTCCTCATTATCAGGCTCTATCTTGAGTATCTTCTCATAACACCGAGCCGCCTTCATGTGCTGTCCCAACTCCTCATAGGCCTCTCCCATTCTGAACAGCACCTCGATGTCATCGGGCTTTACCCTCAACGCCTTTTGGAACTCAGAGATCGCCTCACTTATTCTTCCCTCGTTCATGAGCAGATTGCCGAGTGAGAAGACAAGGTTGAAGTCATCCGGTGCGTTGGCGGCAGCGCCCTTTAAGGCTCTGATAGCGTTTCCCACGAGCCCCACTTTCATATAGTTATCAGCGAGATGTTCGTACGCCGTACGTAGCTTTGCCCTTATCAGCTGGCGATCCTCCGTCGATTTTCCCTTTCCCCTCCATATCTTTATGGCCTTCTCCCAATAATCGTTGGCGGTGATCGGGTCTCCAAGCTTATCGTATGCGAGGGCAAGGTTATGCAGAGCATCGGCGTTATCGGGGACTAGCTCAATTATCCTCTCCCATCTGTTGATAGCCTTTCTTAGCTCGTCCTTTCGGACGAATTCGTTCGCCTCGAGGAAGTAGGCTCTCACAAGGTTATTTCGCGCCACATCATCCTTTGGATTCAACTTCAGTAGCTTTCTCCATATCGGGATCGCCTTCTCCAGCGCGTCCTTTTCAACGGCGTATTGATCGGCGAGCTGGTGATAGATCTTCGTTAGGGCATCCTTGACGAGGTGGGTTTTCAGGTTCAGTTTAAGCGCTTTCTCCCATGCGGTTACGGCGCTGAACAACTTGCCCGTAGCAGCATGTGCCACGCCGAGATGGTATAACACACCTTGGTTTTCAAATCCCATCTCGATAGCCTTTCGAAACATCCTTTTGGCCTCGCTATATCTCTGTAGCATCAGGAGAGCCACGCCTCTTAGATAAAAGGCGCGAGGCGATTCGATCTCCGAGATAACCTTTAAAGCCTCCTCGGCCTTTCCACCCTTCAGGAGATGAAAGGCGTCGATGAGACCCCGCTCCTTATCATCGTCCAACCCACCGACATCCTCTACCTGAGCAACGACGGCGGCGAGATGCCTTCTAAATCTCTCATTTTCAGGGTTTAACCCCACTGCCCTCCGATACCACTCCACCGCCTTGTCGAGCCTATCCATCTTATGATATGCAAGGCCGAGATGAAAGTTATATATCGGGCACTCCGGCATATATCTGACGGCGTTATGAAGATCGGAGATAATCTGAGCCATCTTCGCCGATTCAGACTCATACGTTGAGAGTGCCCTTCTAAAGTATGCCTCCGCTATGAGTCGAGCAAGCTGTTTTATCCCCTTCCCCCCCGGTATCCTATTCCAGGATGATATGGCCTTGGTATACTCTCCCCTTTCGAAATACTCGACCCCTTCTCTATAGAAGGAGGTCTCAAGAGGGGATGATACACTCCTTTTCTTCTTCCTTTTCCTCTTTTTTCTTCCCATCGCCTCTACCTTCTCG
>CAZHVH010000119.1:0-8646 GCA_964535855.1 uncultured bacterium | reverse complement strand
GCCCTGATAGGCTCATGGGCCACATTGATGGCCGCTATACTGACGCTGATGTTGAAATGATCAGCCCCGGTATTTACGGGCATTCCCCGGCTGGAAGGCTTGATAGAAAGGGGGGATAAAAGTGAAGAGGATAACAATGATCCTGTGTATAATGTTGATATTTCAAGTTGTCCCCGTTAGAGGTTCATGGGAGATTATCCGTGAGCCGAGATGGGGAACGGCTTTTCGGGATGTCAAGCTCGTCGATAGAAACAACGGATGGGCGGTTGGCCTATTCGGTGTGATAGCGCATACCAGTGACGGCGGGTACAACTGGGAACGTCAAAACGTCTCGAGCGAATATGACCTCTACGGTGTGGACTTCGTCGATATCCAAAACGGATGGATAGTAGGAAGTAGAGGAGTTATCCTACACACCGGTAATGGGGGGAGCGAATGGCATGTTCAGCTTCAGCTTAACCTTGGTGGCGAGTTCGTTTCGCTTTACGATGTGGATTTCGTCGATGTTAATACCGGTTGGGCTGTTGGTGAAGGGGTTATTCTACACACCTCCAACGGCGGGGCAACATGGTTGACGCAATATACCTGTTCCAGCGTCTTGGAAGCTGTATGCGCTGTTGATCCCCAAAACGTCTGGGTCGTAGGTCGGGACGGCGTTATCCTCCACACATCCGACGGCGGGCAGAGCTGGCAAACTCAGACAAGCGGCGTAGATAAAGCCCTCAAAGATGTGGATTTCGTTGATTTGAACAACGGCTGGGTTGTCGGGGACAGCGGGATTATACTTCATACCTCCGACGGTGGAAATACGTGGATACCTCAGACCAGTGAGGTGTGGGATTGGATCGCTGCAGTGGACTTTGTGGACTCCCAAACGGGCTGGATAGTATGCCCCTTTGGAGAGCCGAACTGCGGAATATACTATACGAATGACGGTGGAACAACCTGGACCCCCCAGTTTACGAAATGGGGTATATTCAACCTGAACTTCACAGACAATGAAAACGGCTGGGCGGTGGGGTTATCTGGTACAATATACATCACCTCGGATGGCGGTTCAAATTGGAAACGGGTATCTTCTGATTTCGGGAGGTTTTCAGGAGTAGACTTCGTCAACCCCAAGAACGGATGGACATCTGGATGGGGCAACGGATCGAGCACGAAGAACTGGGGGGCTACCTGGCAGATAATCTTCCCTTGGGGCAGTGACGTGGACTTTGTTGACGAAAAACACGGTTGGGTGGCAGGTGAAAGAGGGATATGGTACACCGAGGACGGAGGGAAAACCTGGGAAATGCCCCAGGATATAACCTATATGATGGGCGTGTGCTTCCTCGATCTAAATGAGGGATGGGCTGTGGGACGGAACGGAACGATAGTTCACACCGAAGACGGGGGTAAAACGTGGCAGGTTCAGCAAAGCGGAACATCTTTTAACCTTGATTGCATCTTCTTCATCGATCACCAGATCGGTTGGGCTGTCGGAGCTAACGGGACGATCCTCCACACAAATGATGGGGGTGAAACGTGGATACAGCAGGACAGCGGGACGGATGCGGGACTCCATGATGTTTATTTCCTGAACCCCGATGAGGGATGGTGTGTGGGAAGAGACGGCACGATCCTTCACACCGCTGATGGAGGTGAAACGTGGTCACCCCAGGTGAGCGGAGTCGATCATACTCTCAGAGGGGTTATCTTCGTCAATGAGAGTGAAGGGTGGGTCGTGGGAGGTCACGGTTTCGACGAGGGAGAAGGGGTCATCCTTCACACCACCGACGGCGGCGCCACATGGTCGATTCAGTTCACCCATCCGGTTTATACGTTACACGACATCTGCTATGATGGCGATATGAGCCTATATGCGGTCGGAGGGCACGGCGCCATACTGAAATATGTTGATCCGAACCTCTCGGCTCGACCGGGAACCGAGATCAGCGGTTCGCTCTCGGGCACTTTGACCCTGGATGACAGCCCATACATAGTGACAGGTGATATCTCCGTTCCCGACGGACAAACTTTGGAGATAGAACCCGGGGTTGTGATACGGTTCAACGGGAAGTTTCAGTTCGACGTGTACGGAACCCTAAGAGCTATAGGAACGGAGGAGAGGCCGATAGTTTTCACCTCCAACAAAGCCGCTCCTCATCCTGGCGATTGGCGCACTATCAACTTGATAAACTCGGAGAACACCGTGATCCAGAATTGTTTGATCGAATACGCTTCAGGAAGCGAGACAGGTGAGATGTATTACGGAGCTATCAGCTGCGATAATTCCAATCCTGAGATCTATAACAACGTCATAAGGAACAACGAAAGATGGGGTATCGTCTGTCATGATAACTCCAACCCGATAATATCCGGCAACATTATCACTGACAATGGTTGGGCTGGTATAAAGATTCATAACAATTCAAGCCCGAAAGTGGAGAACAACATCATAAGGGGTAATGCAGATGGTGGCGAAGGAGGGGCTGGTATAATTTTCAACTCAGGTGGGATGCCGAGTATCGTCAACAACCTCATATACGACAACTCAGGTGCTGGCATTTTAGCTCATGCCAGTACAACTTCCCATGACATCACCAATAATACGATTTACGGGAACACAGAAGGTATTTCAATCGGAGAGGCGGAGATCACGGTTCGAAACTGCATTATCTGGGGAAATGGGGTAGGAATAAGGGTTAGGTTTGCCAACCAGGAGCCTTCCGTTTTGCAGGTTCTCTACTCCGACGTTCAGGGCGGATGGGAAGGGGAGGGGAATATCGACAAAGACCCCCTGTTCGTCCACCCTGAAAAGGGAGATTTCTACCTGAGCGATTTCAGTCCTTGTATCGGTGCGGGGACAAAGGATGGTGCTCCTTCAAGTGATATAGAGGGCAACGCCAGGGGCATACCTCCTGATATAGGAGCCTATGAAAACCCGA
Source organism: uncultured bacterium (assembly GCA_964535855.1). Classification (GTDB taxonomy): domain Bacteria; phylum Poribacteria; class WGA-4E; order B28-G17; family B28-G17; genus JAGGXZ01. The sequence continues at coordinate 5,716 of CAZHVH010000119.1, read as the reverse complement.
GAGACATCCCGCGGCTCATAGGAGATGTCAGCGGTAACGGGGCTATCACAGCTTATGATGCCAGTTTGATCTTAAGATACGTCGTCGGCTTGATAGAAGAATTTCCGACTAATCTGCCTGGTTCACCACCTGCTGTGAACCCCCACCACTATATCGTTAGGGTTCCTGAGATGTCCGCTAGGGTTGGCGAGCAGATCTGTATCCCTGTGACAGTTGATGATGCGACCGGGTTGCTTTACGGTGGAATCAGCTTGAAATATGATGAAAGGATTTTGAGGGCGGTCGAGGCCTTACCTGGCTCTACGCTTAACGGTTCATACTGGAGCGCCAATACAGAGCTTGAAGGTGAAGTCCGGTTCGCTTTTGCCAGGGCCGAACCGGTGAAAGGAGGAGGAGCTCTTTTGACAATGAGGTTCGAGGTTCTACCTGGAGCTGAGGGGAGGGTAAGTCCTCTGGTCATATCCGATGTGGGGCTTTCAAACAGTTTAAGTATCACCAAAATCACCGGTTCGGTGAGGATCGTTCCCTCCGTTTCCGCTTTGCTTCAGAACTATCCAAATCCGTTCAATCCCGAAACCTGGATACCGTTCCAGCTGGCCGAGGACGCTGATGTAAAGATCTTTATCTATGACATAAGTGGCAGGCCGATCAAGATATTTGATCTTGGATATCTCAGGGCTGGATACTACACCACTAAGGCTACCGCGGTGCGTTGGGACGGCAGAAATGAACACGGGGAAAGAGTGGCAAGTGGGGTGTATATCTATCAGATGAAGGTTGGAAGGAGAGCGTTTACAAGGAGAATGGTGATATTGAAGTGAGGGATAAAGGGAAGAGATACATCCTTCCATTTGGTGAGGTCGGGAGCAACCCTTCAGGAGGAGGGTTGGAAAATCCTTAAATATCAGGAGGACGCAGATGAGAAAAGTAAGTTTGATCTCCTTGATTCTTCTGACTTTGACGGTCTTCTCTCCCGCCGAGAGGTGGGAGAGGGAGTTTGATGCCGTGATAAACGGCGTATCGGTAACAGGGGCATACTCAGGGGGGATGAACTGGACCAGACCCGTCTTCATTGATATCGACGCTGACGGCGATCTCGACGCTTTCATAGGGAACGATGATGGCAAGATAACCTTCTATCGCAACGACGGTACACCTCAGGAACCCCTCTGGACCTTCATCACGGATAGCTACGCGGGGATCAGAGTTGGATGGGGCAGTGCTCCTGCTTTCGTGGATATCGATGGTGATGGAGATTACGATCTGTTCGTAGGTTCGAACTCAGGTCTGTGTTTCTATCGTAACGACGGGACGCCCGAATCACCTTCATGGTCTCTTGTTGATGAGAGGTATGAAGAATGGGAATGTGCCCCGGCTTTCGTGGACATAGACGATGATGGGGATTACGATATGTTCGTGGGAAAGGGTAATAGGATAAGCTACTACAGGAACGATGGGGACCTCAACTCGCCCAGCTGGACGCTTGTGGATGAGTTCTATAACTCCATCCAGGTCAACGGTAGGGCCACACCTACTTTCGTGGACATAGACAATGACGGTGACTACGATCTGTTCGTCGGGAGGCACTTTAGAATTAACTTCTATCGCAACGACGGCACACCTCAGGAACCCCTTTGGACTTTCATCACGGATGAGTATGGCGATATAGGCACTACTGGTAATGCGTCCCCTGATTTCGTGGATATAGACGGTGATGGGGACTACGATATGTTCATAGGACACCATCTTGGATATATAATCTTCTACCGCAACGACGGGACACCCGCCTCGCCGATCTGGTCGCGGGTGACGGACGATTACTTCCCGATAGATCTCTGCGGCAACGCTTCTCCTGCGTTCGCAGATGTGGATAACGATGGGGATTATGATATGCTTATAGGTCAAATCTGGGGGGATATCGTCTTTTACCGTAACGATGGAACATCGTCCTCACCGAGCTGGGTGCAGCAGGAAGGGCTCAGCCTCCCATGGTCCGGACCTGAGTGGACCAATCACCCCCACGCCTTCCCCACAGTAATTGACATAGACGATGATGGAGATCTAGATCTATTCGTCGGAGTGAACGGCTGGGAGGAAAACCCATCAGAGGCCGGAGGGGTCATCCTCTTCTACAGGAACGACGGCACACCCCAAGAACCTTCGTGGACACTGGTGACGGATAACTACGCGGGGATAGACGTCGGGGGATGGAGCGTCCCGAGGTTCGCCGACATAGATAACGACGGAGATTACGATCTCTTCATAGGTGAGTGGGACGGCAACCTGAATTTCTACCGCAACGACGGAACACCTCAGGAGCCATCTTGGACGCTTGTGACAGAAAACTACGCAGGGATAGATGTCGGCGAGTGCAGTGCCCCTGCCTTCTGCGATATAGAGGGTGATGGGGATCTGGACCTGTTCATCGGGAACAGAGAGGGGAATCTGTTCTTCTATAGGAACGACGGCACGCCCCAGGAACCTTCGTGGACGTTTGTGATGGATAGATATGCGATCCCCGAGGATCTGGGACATCATCTGATACCGGCGTTCGTGGACATAGATAATGACGGGGATGAGGATCTGTTCATGGGTGAGGATGACGGCGGGATAAACTTCTTCAGAAATCTAGGATGGACGTTACCCCCCATCGTAGTACTTACAACACCTCCTCCGGGACAGGCTGAAGGTGATGTTTCAATTCGAGTTCTCTTCAGTGAGCCCATTGATGAGGCCACCTTAAATCCTTCCACCGTCCAAGTCCAAGCAAGTAAAAGCGGGGCAATAGGAGGACAGATAGATTATGACCCGAACACGATGAGCATGACTTTCATACCTTCTAACCCTCTGCCCATGGGAGAAACGATCACCGTGACGTTAACCGGAGATATAAAGGATACAAGCGGTGATGGACTGGATGGCAACGGTAATGGGGTATCCGAGGGCAGTCCAATAGACGACTATTCCTGGTCTTTCACCCCTTTGGCCCCCTATATCGTAAGATGGCTTTTCCTGGGACCCATACCCACAGATCGAGAAGCACCTCAATCGATCTACATGGACTTCTTCGAGGATCAATTCGGAGAGCTGAACACCTACCCATCCGAAGGTGATACGTTCCAATATGACGACACCACCCTCACCTGGGAGGTTCGGGATATCCCCGTTAGCCCAAACAACTTAGACGAGCTTGTAGATCCCGATGTGGACAACGATTTCTGCGTTGCATATCTGGCCGTATACCTCAGGTTTGCTCAAACTCAAGAGACACAGATGTGGGTCGGAAGCGATGACTCCATCGAGGTCATCCTCAACGGTGAGAGGGTGTGGCTGAACCCGGTTCATAGAGGTTGCACTCCTGATGAGGACAGGTTCAATGTGACTGTGAAAGAAGGATGGAACGCTTTGTTGGTAAAGGTATCGGAGACCGGAGTATGGTGGGGGGTATCGGTGAGGTTCCCATATATCCAGGTATTGGAATACGCCTTCTCACCTCCCATCGCTTTCCCGATAAAACCGATTATTAAAGAGACGACGGATCTACCTTATACCTCGGATACAGCGGGCCCATACATCGTCACAACCAAGGTGCTCGACGACAACCTACAGCAGGTGAAACTACTTTACAGCATAGATGAAGGGAACTTCGTCGAAGCGATGATGACCTCACAGGAGGATAACCTCTATAGGGGCGAGATACCAGGGCAACCTCTGGGAACCATGGTGCGCTACTATATACAAGCTTCCGATGCCGATGGACACGTCACGACCGACCCTCAGGGTGCCCCGGAGAGGGTTTACTACTTCCAGGTGGCAGAACCTGTGGAGATATTCGTGGATGCGGAAGAATCCTCCTTGGAACCTCCTATGGAGATTGGAGAGAACCCAACCGCTTACGGCGGAGAGTTCATCTGGCTCCCAGGACCTCCATGGGGAGAAGAAACTGGCAATCAGGGAAAAGCTGAAATCAGCGTTTATATCCCTCAAGACGGACATTACGTGATCTGGGGAAGAACGATTGCACCGACGGGAAACGACGATTCCTTCTTCGTAGGCATTGATGTGGAGGTTAACCCGGGGAGCATATGGGATGTGCAAGTAGACTCCTGGTGGAGGTGGGACGCAGTGAATGAGAGGGACGGTGATGATCCTAAACTATTCTTCCTGAGAGAAGGGGAGCATAAGCTGGTTTTCTTCGGAAGAGAGGATGGAACCATACTGGACGCCATCTTCATAACCAATATGGTCAAAATAAACGAGCAGATGGTTCAGGAGAGGGTAAACGAAATAGCTGGCCCTCCCCCCTGCACCCCGGGCGTCGGTCCTCCAAAGCCGATAGGTGTGATTGTCGAGGACAGGTTCATGCGCGGCACATGGGGGATGGAGCTCCTGAAGATAATGGAGTATCTATCAGACATCAGAAGGGAAGCCGAGCTGATATTTGAGCCGGGGGATGGGATAGACATCAATACCGTCTCAAGCTACAAACTTATCATAATGCTCAACGGAGGATGGTGTTGGGATGACCAGAAGACGATTGACACTCTGATCTCAGCCTTTTCAGAGGGGAAATCGCTTTATCTTATAGGAGACGACATAACTTATAACCCCAGAGGGCTTACAGGAATTGATGAATTGACACGCCTTAACCCAACCCTTAACAATGGAAGCCCCTGCGATGTGGAGATAGTTAACTTCTCCCATCCGATAATTGATGGTCCATATGGCAAAGTCCAGAACTTCTGGTGTGGAAGGGATATAGATGTGACAACACAAACCGTGTCAGGAGAGGTTATATTGGCAAGAATAGCTGGGACTGATTCTCCTGTCATTGCAGCGTTTGAAGGTCCACTAGGTAACCGGTTAATAACACAGATTCCAGATGTATATAGTGCCGCAGAAGGGGTTGTTTCTAACGCAGAAGGATTGGTGGAACTTGAGAAGCTGTTTAAAAACAGCTTAGCTTGGCTGATTGAAGTTCCGCCACCTTATGGGGATGTAAGTGGCAACGGGATTCTCACGGCATATGACGCTTCGATGATCCTACAGTTCCTCGTTGACAAAATAGAACTGACCGATGAGCAGATCCAAATAGGTGATGTGAGCGGAAACGGCCAACTGAGCGCTTATGATGCAGGGCTGATACTAATGAAAGTAGTGGGAGCAATAGATAAATTCCCAGTTGAGGGCGGTCAACAGCCATCTTCCCCAACCAAATCAGAAACAAAGCTGATCTCCCTTGGGAATGTCAAGGCCAAAGAAGAGCTCCCGATCATCCTCCCCATACTGATAGATGATGCAGACGGGATCATCGGAGGAAGCCTCACCCTGAAGTTCGACCCCAAGGTTTTGAAACTCGATAAAATTGAAAAAGGAGATCTCACAAATGGAAGCTACATGGAGTACAAAGTAGAAGATAGAAAGGTGCTGATATCCTTTGCCAACCCAGGAGAGATGAGAGGGAGAGGTAAGTTGGTCAAGCTCAAGTTCCTGTTGAGAGGAAGAGGATGGGTCGATGTGAGCCGCGTTGAGATAGAGAAGGTTGAGCTGAACGAGGGGATGAAGGTGAAGGTGAAAGGAGGAGTGGTGGAGGTTCTGCCTCGTGAGACCACATTGCTTCAGAACTATCCCGATCCTTTCAACCCAGACACATGGATACCATTTAGGTTGGCGGAGGATGGGAGGGTGGTGATAAGGATATATGATCTGAAGGGAA
>CAZHVH010000118.1:3337-8653 GCA_964535855.1 uncultured bacterium | reverse complement strand
AATATGATATCCGCCGCTCCCACATGCGACGCTACTTCACGATCACCATCCGCCGCATGGCGCTGAACTCTCCCGCCTGCAATCGGTAGAAGTAGATCCCGCTTGAGACCCGCTCGCCGGCCTCGTTACACCCATCCCAATATGCCGCTTCGGATCTAGAGGTGTAGAAGCCGGCCTTCTTCTCGCCCAGATGTAACGCTCTGACGATATGCCCGGCGGAGTCATAGATGGTTATCCTAACCTCCGATCTTCCCGCCAACTGGAACGGTATCCACGTTTCGGGGTTGAACGGATTGGGGAAGTTCTGTCCCAGGGCGCTCTTTTGCGGAATGGGATCGCCGACGTCGAGTTTCACGTTCAGATAGGCCCTTCTTATGTCGTCCGCCGTGATGAGACGAATAAGGGGTTGACATACCGGTCTGCCTTTGAAGTCGGTGACGGTGACCTCCACTTTATCTCCTGCCCTCACGACGCTTTTACGGTTCAGATCGGCCCATGCTGCGGCGAAATAGCCTGAACCCCTCGTGGTAGTCTCAGCGGCGACGATCTCATCCGTTCTGAGGTTGCGGACGGTCACAAGGTAATCCCCGCCCCTTCGGACCTCACCGCTGACCACGAAAGCCCACGCGGAATCGGTGATCCGCGGTGCCTCCGACACGGGCGGCTCGTTGATCCACGCTGCCCCGATGAACGAGACGACCCCTCCCTCAGGCGTGTTAACTATGTATCCCTTGCCCCCCTCTATCGGGAATCCGTCGTCAGGGGCGTTCAGGGTGAACCCGATGAACTTCTGCCGTTTCTCATCGAGTGTGATCACCACCGTTGCCCTTACCATCTCGGCGAAACTTCTGGCGGTGAGCGAATTGACAGGTTCGAGAGGCAGCGAGACCATGTTCAGCCCCGGGGATAGCTCCAAGAAGAAGACGTTGGTGTAATCCCTGCCGGGGTGTTGGATCGGCACGGCGACGGGAAGATTCGGCATTTCTGGTATCTTCAGCGGAGCTTCGGCCTCGGTGTCGAAGTAATACATCCCCTCGTGATAACCGTGTCTCTCCACCTTCAACACCGGCTTGGAGGCGGTGAAGTAAAAGCCGTGGCAACCCTCAAAATCCCCTGTACCGCTGGTGATCAGACCCATATCGCTGCTTGTGCCGAGGTCTCCCTCGGCGTATATGTCGGTCTTAGAGCCGTTATCGTTTTCGAAATACGCCACGAGGTAGAAATACCCTGAGGGGAGAATATCCACGGAGACTATATAGGCTCCTGCACCCTCCAGCGGAGGCCAATCGGAGTTCCTGAAGTAACCGAACGGCTGCGATTTCGGGGGCTCGGCCATGCATTCAGATATGAATCTCTTCGCATTATCCTTCGATGCGGGCATGCCGAGAACATCCATGCTGGAGACATCGCGCGTGTAGAATCCCCAGTGATATCCGACACCCGCTTCATCCGAGCTTGTAAAGCCGATCATCACAAGTTTTTCAAAGACGCCGCTGCCGCCGTGGAGGAGAAAGGCGTTTCCGCCGTCCTTGCCGCTGGCTATCATTTTGATGGTGCTTCTGCCGTCGGCGGCAACTATCTCGGCCTTCATCAGGAACCGACCGTCTCCCTTCTCCTCGATCACCGGCGTTTTGATACATGCTCCTTCCAATCCGGGGACGTTGCTGCTGAAACAGTAGGACTGATAGTTCGCCCCCTTTGGGGCGGGAACGGTCCAGAAGACCGCCTCCAGCGGCATCTTCGCCATCACCCTATCCGGCATTACCTCTGGTAAAGGCGGAGGTGCCGGCATCACCAGAGGCATCTCCGCCTCGGTATCCACATAATATAACCCATTGTGAAGGCAGTAGCCTTCCTCGAAGAAGCTCGGCTTGGGGGTTGTAAAATGCATGAAATGATACGCCTTCATATCCCCCGTGCCGTTATAGAACATAGCGGTGTTGGCCGTATGGCCCGTGTCGTGGATGACGAAGTCAAGCGTCGCTCCGGACTCCAACATCCCCTTCAGCTCAGCGAGGTTCCATCCGGTTGGAAGTTTCTCCAGACCGACGACATTCCATTTCGTTCCTACGAGTTGAGGCAAGCTCGATTCGGTGCTGATGGCGAAGTAGCCGGAATCCTTTGGAGCGAGATCACATCTGAGGCTGTACTTCCTCAGCCCATCCTTTCCATCGGGCACTCCCTCTACAGGATATTCCAGGGAGAGGATATCGAAGGTATAGAGTCCCCAATAGTAGGTGATCCCCCCGGCGGAGTCCGTCACCGATGCGCCGATCATCTGAAGCTTCTCGAAGACACCGGTGCCGTTATACAGGATGAAGATGTTCCCATTTTCCCTGCCGTCGGCTATGAGGTTGATGGTGCTGAGTCCATCGGCACCAACCATCTGGGTTCTCATCGTATATCTTCCCTCATCCCGCTTTTTGAAGAGACTTGGGACCCTGATATAGGCGCCCTCAAAGGCGGGGAGGGTGCTGTTGAAGCAGTACTCCCTGTAGTCGGCTCCCTTCGGAGCGGTGCAGCTCCAGAAGCTGACCTCGCTCACCCCCGCTGCAATCGCCAGCGAAGAGGCCAATCCGATCAACATAACTGCTGCCACGACATATCTCATCCTTGAAGCCATCCCGCTTTCCTCCTGTCGTTATGTATCGGTGAACTTCGATAAACTTAGTGGCGAAATCCCCCGGAATCTTACATGGAATCCGCCTCATAGATAACATCATCGTCTCGTCTCCGGCCATCTCGCCGGCGGATCCATCGGACCGATCGCCCCGAAAGATCAAACGGATGGCTACGAGTCAAGTGAGCGGCCCTTATGCTATCGGCACGCCGGAAAGCGTCCTTCCTAGCACTTTAGAATTTAAATGGCATGGGTACCCCGGCGATGTTCACAGGTGCTTACTTACCAACGGCAAGCTTCCGCATAGAGCTAAGCTCGCCGCCGGCATGCAAACGATAGAAATATATCCCGCTAGAGACTTCCTCTCCCTTCTCGTTTTTCCCATCCCAGTGAATCGCCCTTTCTTTATTCAGATAAGATCCCGCAGGCTGACGTCCAAGCCGGATGACACGGATGACCTGACCGGTGAGGGAGTAGATGGTCAGGGTCACATCCGCATCGGCAGAGAGCACATATGGTATCCACGTCTCAGGGTTAAAGGGGTTAGGGTAGTTCTGGAGCAGAGCAGAGCGTTTCACGCGACCCCAGACCACCGGAAAGCGACCGCGAGGCTCAACATGGAATTCCTCGCCTTCGGTGATGGTGATGATCCGATCCGCGGGGATATCCTTCGCCCTCCTTATCAGGCCCGAAGGCCAGCGGATCTCGATTAGATCCACTGACGAGTTTTGGCCGAGGCCGAAATGGACCGTCAGCTCGTTCTGGCACCGACCGGTGCCCTCTCGCACCTGGCGGTACATCGTAAGTTCCCCCGCGACCACCTTAATGTGGGCGCCGATCCCATCCCGGTTGCTCTTGGTTCCCACCAACCGAACGGTAAGCCAGTGATTCTGAGTTCCGATGATGTTGTGATAAAGTTGGTTTTGATCCATCACGGATCCCGTGTAGAGATCGATAGCGCCGTCGTTATCGTAATCTCCGAATGCCGCTCCCCAGACCTTGGCAGTTGTTATCCCGGCCTTGGTGGTGACATCACGGAACGTCCCATCGCCGTTGTTATGGTACAGATATGATCTGCCCGGCGTCTGAGCCCAGGAGCTTCCTAACATCAGATCCAAGTATCCGTCGTTATCGTAGTCGCCGAACATCGCCGCACTGGTGCGATTGCTTCCCACCACGTTCGCCTCCTTCGTGATGTCGGTAAAGGTGCCGTCACCGTTGTTCCGATAGAGCGTCACAGCGGTGGATGTGGTGATGATATCTATGAAGCCGTCGTTGTTGATATCCCCTGCTCCGATTGAGATCCATCCGGTTTTTATACCTGATTTCGCCGTGACATCCTCGAACTTCCAGCCCCCATCGTTTCGGAAGAGCTTGCCGGTTGAGGTGGTGCTGAAACAGATGTCCATCAGGCCGTCGTTGTTGTAGTCGATCGCCACCAGGTCGTGTCCCGTCATGGACACGTCATCGGGCGTGGCGTCCTCGAACCGCCCGTCCCCCATGTTTCTCCAGAGGATCCGTTTGCCCGAGAAGGCCGCTATCGCGATATCCAGGAAACCGTCGTTATCCAGGTCTACGAATAGCCCGGCGCGAGAGCCTGAGATCGGCTCATGTTTGACCATTTCGAACTTCCCGTTGCCGAGGTTATGATAGATCCTCATCCCGGTGTCGTAGCCGACTGTAAGTATATCGGGATATCCATCGTTGTCGTAATCTCCTACCGCGACGCCGATCTCCTTGTCCGGATCGGCCTCTATCGGAACTGGACTGAAGGTTCCGTCTCCGTGGTTCTCATAGAGGATATTTTTCGTCCCCTGGAGAAGCCCGTTAGCGGTGCACAGGTCCAGGTCACCGTCGTTATCATAGTCGAGCCATGCGACGCCTGTGGTCTGTGCCGCAACCTGTGTCGCCCCCGATTTCCGCGACACGTCCTCGAATGCTCGATCCACAGCTACGGTTCTCCCACTGATGAGCACCAAGGTTAAGGTTATCGAGAGGTATGTTATCTTTCGCATCGTGACCTCCTTTTAATCTCGCCCCATATCAGCGGCGTTTTGTCTGCTTGATGAACGGATAGCTGTGAGGGGCCCTCCTCGTCGTAGACGAGGATATAATCCACTAGCACCTTTCCTCCGCCCGCCCAGAAGCCGATCTTCCCACGGTCGAGCTCAACGAGGGTATCCCCCTCATAGGCAAGGATATAGCTTTCATCTATGCCCTCACGCTGATACCACATCCTGGCGTGTTTCCCTTTGGTCTCCACCTTCAACAGCATCCATTGATCCCCGGGCAATACGAGCGGTATAGTTGAAATCACCGAGATATTGGGCAGCATCTTCCAAAAGTGCACCGTATCCTTCAGGTCATGCCCTCCCTTCCAGCCCGATGTCACGAAACCGAACCAGTATCCATGCTGTCCGTCATTTCGGAAGAATATATGAGCGCCGGCGTCCCCCGTCACCTGGTTGATGCGGACTTCGACGGTGAAATCATCGAACAGGAGATCCTTGATGTTTATCACCCTGCTTGTTACCCCCGGGGAGATGAGCTGCATAAATCCGTTGCCGTTCCGCTCGACGGTCGTCCATTCCCCGGAGACCACCTCCCACCGCTTCGTCCCATTTTTGAAATCGTCGTAGAATATCGTGGCTGGATATGCGGGGAGGGACGATATCAACCCCAGGATAACGCAGAAC
>CAZHVH010000118.1:0-3237 GCA_964535855.1 uncultured bacterium | reverse complement strand
TCTCCCACTCCTCATGTCTCACGTAGTGAAAATGCAGATATGCGTAGCTGGCCACAAGTTCCTTTTGATGGCCTATCATCCTGTTTATCTCGATGCTTTCCAGGAGCACGGACTCATCGCTCCATTCGGATGCCTTCTGGAACAGCAACGCTGCTATTCCCATCAATCGTCTGTCCCCCGATCGTCTTGCGGCATCATAGGCGATCCGTGCGTACATCTTGGGCATCTCATCGGAATCCGTCACGAATATGGAGAACCAGTTGGCAGCCTGACATAGCTGGACTATCTCCTCGAAGTTATCGGTATCCCTGACCAGTTCGAGTCCTCTCTGGGCGAGCTCAAGGGCCTGAGTGGCGTCCTCTTCCCCCGGCTCATTCCAGCACCGCCATGCCCGCGCGCAATAGATCAAAGCCATCTCGGGTGATCCGGGATCATCGCCGAGGGTTTGGCAGGCGAGGCTCAGATATCGATCCTTCGACCTCCTATCCACCGCCGAGCTCTCAAGGCGCAGGTATAGTCGTGTGCACTTTCTCCTGCCCGAGCAACATTTAAGGGCATTGAAGTACGATTCCCGCGCATCGCCCTTCTTACCCATCAGAGTGTAGATCATCCCCAGCGATTCATATATCTCAACCTTCTGAGGGTTTACACTATCTCCAATCTCCTCTGCGATCTCAAGCGCCCGCCTGTAGAAATCAATCGCCATCTCGTTTTCATATGCCGACTTTAACTTATCCCCGGCCTTCATCAGGTATTCCAGTCCTTTCACCCTATCCCCGCTTCGGCTGTAATGATACGCCAACCGTTCGTAGACCTTCTCCAAACCCTCGAGATACAGTTTCTCCATTGCCTTTCCTATATCCAGGTGTATTTTCATTCTTCCAGACGGGGCAATATCCTTGTAGATGGTCTCCTGCAGCAGATCATGTGAGAACATGGTTCGTCTTCCTTCTGTCCTGAGAAAATCACACTTTTTAAGCCTCTCCACCACCTCATCCACATCGATCCCTTGAAAGATATGTCTTAAAACCTCAATGTCTATCGAATCGCTGAAAGCGGATGCGTATTGGAGGACGCGCCTTCCGACCTCATCCAACATATCCAGCCTGGATAATATCACGGCTCCTATCCTGTATGGTATCTCCCCCACGTCAGTATCTTTATGGACATAGGATCGAAGCATCTCCTCCATATAAAACGGGTTTCCGCCGGCTCTCTCGCATATCCGATCCGCCACATCTCCCATGTAGGGGAGGCCGGCGTATTGAAAGACATGTTTGATCAGCAATTGGCTCTGTCGCATCGAAAGCCCCGAGATCCGCATTCGTCTATACCTGCAGCCCTTCATCTCCGAAGCTTTCTCCTCCAATCGTTCCCATATTCCTTTCGGACTCGGCCTCTGAACGCATATGATCAAGACATCTCCCCTATCGGTCAAGCACATCAGATACTCCAGCAACTCGGATGAGGGCTCATCGAGCCAGTGCATGTCTTCGACTACCAAAACCAGAGGTCTCCCCTCGGATATCCCGACGAGCAGATCCCGTAGGAAGATATAAGTCCGGTATCGTATCTGCTCCGCCGTCGCCCTTTCATAGTTCTCGTCCTCAAAATCACCCTTTATCCCGAGGAAATCACAGATGTAGGGCAGCGCCCGAGACATATCGAATCCGCTCAAGCTTCTCTCGATGAGGATTCGCTTCTCCTTGTCTCTCATCTCTTTGCTTACGCCGAAGTACCTTTCCAACATCTGGACGAACGGCAGATAGGGAATAGGGGAATGGGGCATGCATTTTCCCTCCAGCCAGATGATCCCGTCATCCGCGCACGCCGCTTTGAGCTCCCTGATCAGTCTGCTCTTGCCTATCCCCGCTTCTCCTATCAGGTTGACCAGACCCGACTCGCCTATCAACAGTCCTTCCACCATCTCCTTTAGCGATTTTAACTCCTCACATCTTCCGATCATAGGAGAGTGATGTCGCACGTCAGGCGGTCGAGATCTATCGAGCAGTTGATATGCCGTGATCCCGCCCTCCAGTTGAACCTCCTCAAAGGCATACTTATCCGATAGCAGGGCGTATATTATCTCGTCAGCGAGCACGACGCCGGGCAGATGGGACGAAAGGGAGCTTACCCTTCTGCTCGTCCTTTCGGAGATTCTCGCCTCTCCTGATTCATCTAGCTCCACCCCTACCATGCTGATGGATATCCTCAAATCGGGCGAATCGAGCTCCCTCCTTATCCTCAAAGCTGTGTTTGCGGCTCTATCGAGGTCATCCTCATATCGAGTTGGAATGCCGTAGCAGGCGATCAGGTTTACATCGTTCTCCTCCCATATCCTGCCCCTGCTACGTGAGATCACCCTGTGGAGATAATCGAGATAAGCGGGTCTGCGCTCGCCGAGATCAACCGACAGGAAAGGCACGTTGCGCCGCTCCTTAATCCTCCTGAGGAGGTTCGGGGTGAGATTCTCGCTCACTTCCTCGAATTTCATCCCCTCCTGAATGGCTTTGATGGCGTTTCTCTTAAGGGCCTTGATCGAACGATGTACCCTGACATCCACCGCTGAGACGGAAATGCCTAGAAAGTCAGCAACCTCCTTGCTCGATAGGCCCGCGATGAACCTGAGGGTTATAACGATCCGGTTCGGCTCGGAGAGGGAATCTATAAGTTTAAGGGCCGCGTCCCGGAGAGAGGAGCCCTCATCGGCCGATGGATATCCTCCCGCTATCTCCTCCATCTCCCTGTGAACGGTTTTTCGCCTGACCTTGCACTTGAGATGATGGACCGTCAGATTGCGAGCTATAGATCGAAGCCAACTGCTGAATTTGGATGGAGATCTGAGGGATGGAAGCCTGTCAAAAGCTTCGAGGAAGGTCTCCTGGGTTATGTCCTGTGCCTCCTCCGGCGAACCCGTGCGGCTGTATGCCAGTGCATAGACCGCCTTTTGATATTTCCTGATGAGAAATCCAAACAGCTCCTTATTACCTTCAAGGACCTTTCTGATGATATCCTCATCTTCCATGTCTACGTATCCAATTGCTCTCAGCTTAAAAGCTTTCGCTGTCACCTGTCCACGGCCCACCGCTTAATGTGTAGGCTCTGGACGTTGGACTTTTGGACAGATGTCCTCAGATATATAGTGACCGGGTTGCCGAAAATCTTACATTTGAACTCACCATCAATTCCTAACCTCTGGATCTTGATTTGTCATTCCAATCTGGAGTCTTGTGTCTG
>CAZHVH010000117.1:0-8672 GCA_964535855.1 uncultured bacterium | reverse complement strand
TAAACGACCAGCTTTCGCAGATCCTCTCCAGGTGATCGAGAGGGGCGGATCCCACTTCCTCATCATATCTCGTCGCGGTATCCACCAGACTCGCTGTCGTTGGACCCAGCGCCGATGCCGCCATGATCACAACCGCCGTCTTTGTTGCTTCCATCAGCATCACTTACAGGGAAGGTCAAATCTGAATCGGACACTCCGTCGTCGATCGTGTCCAGATCTTCCATCAGGTCGTTCCAAATGTCCATGATCTGGTCGGCCACGTTGGCTATGGCCACTACCATTGCCAAGCCCAGAAGTCCCACCAAGATGGTATACTCGATAAGGGCCTGGCCTTTCTCCTTGCGGAGTCTCTCCAGAGCTTTAGCCATAACACACCACCTCACGATGTTTTCATGAACCGTTGAGCCGGTTCATCGATTGCATTGTATATGATGCAATTTGCATACCAGAATATAAAAAGGGGTGACAAACCCGCTTGATATGCGGGTTTGTCAGGGGGAAGGGAGGTTTCAGATAATTAACATAATATGCAAAGTATTGCATATAGAAAGCCGGTTAAATCTTCGTTAACGCATGCCATCTCTGTGAAAACGCCTGCAAAACGGTGTGTGCAAGCCTTTTACCAATTTATGCAGGAAAATTCCCAGTGGGGAGGGGGGAACCTCTCCCCTTCGAAATCCGGAGAAAGGCTCCCGATCAAGTACCAGGGTTCATGATTTCCTTCGCTATATCCGAATATTCCATTTCCCTCAGACCGTATTCCTTAAGCTTGTACATTAAGGCTCTATAGCTTATGCCGAGCTGTTTGGCCGTCTTAGTTCTGTTCCATTTGTTGGCTATCAACGCCTGAAGGATCGCTTTCTTTTCGGCCTCTTTGGCCGCTGCTCTTAGATCAGTCGCCTTCCTGGTTCCGGAGGATGATCGTTTAGGGGGCTCAGTATTATATCCTTTGGCTATCGGTGATTTCTCCGAGAGCCATAGATGTTCGGGCTTGATCACGCCATCTGTCTGTAGTACGACTGCCCTGTGAACCACGTTTTCAAGCTCACGCACATTGCCCGGCCAGGTGTACTCCAGCATCATCTCCATCGCCTCATCCGAAACTGTAACCTGGGGTCCGTTCTCCCCGACTGCCTCCCTGATGAAGAACTCCACCAATACCGGTATATCCTCCTTTCTCTCCCTTAACGGCGGCAGATAGATCGGAACCGTGCTGATCCTGTAGTAGAGATCGTTTCTGAAATTCCCGTTCTCCACCTCCTCCTGAAGGTTACGGTTGGTGGCGGCTATCACCCTGACATCGATATTTATGGTCTCCAAACCGCCGACTCTCTCGATTTCCCTCTCCTGCAAAGCCCTTAAAACCTTCACCTGCATGGAGAGCGGCATATCTCCTATCTCGTCCAGAAACAGGGTGCCGCCATGAGCCCTCTCGAACTTTCCCATCTTTCTTTTGTTAGCACCTGTGAAAGCTCCAGGCTCATATCCGAAGAGCTCGCTTTCGAGCAGGGTTTCGGGGATGGAAGCACAGTGAACCGGCACAAAGGGGGCGGATCTCCTCTTGCTGTTATAATGTATAAACCTAGCTAACAGTTCCTTTCCGGTTCCCGTTTCTCCCAGTATCATAACGGTCACATCGCTTTGTGCAACTTTCTGGGCAAGTTCGAGGGCCTTCATAAAGGTCGGGCTTGCTCCTACTATCGCCTTATGTTTGCCGTTATAGGAGGGCAAAGTTATCACCTTGCCCTCAAGAATATCCCTGTCCATAGTCCCTACCTCGTAGATTTTTTCAGGTCTTTCGTATCACCGGTCGTTCCTCTTTTGTGCAATAGATATGCCAGGTGCTTCATAAAAGGGGAAAGGCCTTTCAAAGCCAGTAACCATGCGGGTTTTAGAGGTGAAGAAAGCTTCATCTCAACTCCCGCCGCATGTGCGGAATGTTCATTCAAATCAACATGGGGTTTATATACGAAAACATGGAAACCGTGAGGTCGATGGAAAGGGAATACTTACTGTGGAAGGGAATGTTTAAGGAGTTAAACACCAAATCTTCAGAAGACATGTCCTAAGCCAAAGGATATGACGCGAGTTGGATCTCCCCTTTCAGGGTCCAACGGAAAACCCATATCAAGCCTGTAGACGGGAGAGCCGTTCAGACGCGGCAGCTCTATTCTGAGCCCTGCGCCGATTCCCCTCCTGATCTTCGACGGTTCAATCTCCCCGAACTCTCCACGCCAGATATATCCCATATCGGCGAACAGAACGCCGCCCAGGACGAGGTATCTAGTTCTGAGAAAAAGCACCCTCACCTCTGAGTTCAATAACAGCATGCCTTTCCCCTCGAATCTGTTAGATCGGTATCCCCTTAACCCGTTATTGCTTCCCAAGAGGACCTGCCGGTTTAGATAAGGATCCACTCCCATTTGCCAAGCCAGCCTAAAGGCGAGAGAATGGGGTTGGGATCTCCCCTTCATCAGATATCGAACCTGACCGGAGAAAACGGAATTCTCAAACGATATCTCCCTGAGCCCCGATTTGAACTTCATCTCCGATCTTAGATAACCACCTCCATTCACCCTACTCGTCGAGTGGAAGCAGATCGATATGCCGGTTTCATCACGGTCCGATCCGTAAATCTTATCCGAATGGGAGAGACTGAGCTGATAGCTCGAACCGAGCTCTATGTCCTCTACATCTCCGAGCTTGTCTATGAACCTATCCCGTACGAACTCGGAGCTAGCGTGCATAACGGTGAGGCCCAATGTGCTGAGCTTCTGATCCTTTGGAGACTCGCCTATATCCTGTCCCGCCGTTAGGGTGAAGAGATCCTCTCGGTAAGAGTACCAAGCCGAGATTCGATTGTATCTCCGCCTCGTTCCTGTCGAACGCGTCAGAGATAGATTCCATGTGCTTAAGGCGTGATGGTACTCCGCCATTACCTTTCCTCTCTCGTACCGGTTTAATATGCCGTGTACGTTAGCCCCTTTAATCTCCGCTGACCATTTGGCCTTTAAGGAATAAAGGGGTCTGATCAGGCTTAACCTCCAGGAATCCCCTATAGACTGACTAAAATAGCTGGTCAGGAGATGCCAGTGTGTGCCTATTATCCTGGGATCTGAAAACATGCCGCCGATCCTGCGGTTCACACCATCCACGCTCTCCCGCTCATACCTGAACATCAAGCTCTGACCGTATCCGAAGAGGTTCATATCATAAAGGCCTAGAATCAGTTTCGAATTCCCCTCGCTCGATATGGGAAAGCTGATGAAGGGAAAGAAGGTCCATAGATCTATGACCCTAACCGTTACCGATACGGCATTTATTTTCTCATCGAAGGTGGCCGTTATATCGGCGCCGCCCAGATAGGACTTCCTCCTGAGTATCCTCTCGCTCTCAAGTGCATCCTCGCGGTTATACGGATCTCCCTCCCGAAATAGGAGTTCACGCTTGATCACCTCTGTTCTCGTCTTCCAATTGCCTATCACCTCTATCCTTCCGATGATCCCCTCGTCTAGGGTTATCTTCAATATAACGTCGTGGTTGAACACCCAAGGGGTGATCTTTATCACTCGCATGAAGGTATAACCTTTGCTTATGTAAAGCGCCTTCACCCGATCGATTCCCTCGCGAAGCTTCCTTTTATCGTAAATATCCCCCTTTTTCACCCCTAAAGCCTCTTGAAGATCGGAAGATGGTATGGATCTGTTTCCGTTAAATGTGATATCCTTGATGAAAAGATACTCGGGATGATCTATCTCGCCCCAAGAGAGGACGGCAGTTGTCAGGAAGGTGAGAAACATCAACGCTTTTCCGATCATTTTCTTCCCGCGCCTAAATTGGATAGGACCGTCTCAACGACCATCAGTCCTAAGGCCATCGCTAAAAGCCACCCCCACATCTCCGTTCCCCTTTTCATCCTGCGGATTTGACGTTCAACGCCGGAGCTTGAGTCGATCAAAACGGCGTTTCCCCCAAAAGCTTTGGATATAACCTTCGGATCGACCTCCGATAGATCCGACTCGCCCACGGGGACATTCACTGAAAGATACATCGAATACCCACTCTCTGGACTCGGATCGATCCTGTAGATTCCCGGCGTGGACGTTCGATCAAATTCCACCTCACCTTCCTCATTTACGGGCAGAGATATCGGGGGAAATTCGCCTCCCGAGATGAGAGAGACCTTAACCGATCGCGCTCCTCCGACACTTAGGATTACCCTACCGCCTACACCGGCTTCCATCTGCTGGGGAGGGGAAACCAGATAAAGGACGAGCTGCTGGACCAACGGTAGGAAAATGGGTTTAAGGGGGAGATTCGTCCAGTTCAAATTCCATGAGGAACCGTTGAGGAGAACCACCTCGCCTAAGCCCGCTTTTCTCTCAAGGATGGCAGGGGTACCGTCGGAAAAACTCATCAGGTTTTCGGCTTCATCTTTTACCTTCAAGGCATATATGTTGAAAAAGTCCGGTGAAAGCGATCCTGAGACCATCTCCTGATCGAACGGCTCCAAGGCGGGATGTCTCCGATCGAACGATCCCAGCTTCAACGGCGGATCGGCCCCCCTGGCCTGAACCGGAAGGGCGGGTAGAATCGACTCGAGCCCCCTTGGATCTGGAACCTCGTTCTCTCCTCCCAAGAATATAAGCAGCCTCCCCCCGTTTTCCACGTAATCCACCACCCTCGCGGCGGCCGTTCGGCTTATGTTAAATCCATTCCCCAACACGAGCAGATCATATGATTCCAGTGAGATGTCGTTTATCTCCCTCTCGAACCGTTCCGGAGTGAGCGAGGTCGGGATAACGGTTGGGCTTTCCTCATAGATCAAACCCAGCGAGGGGTTAAGCGCATAGGTCAGATAGGAGATTTTATCGCCGACACAAAGGGCTTTCACCCCTCCGCTTACATATCTTGAGAAGAACCTCCTGTTATCCGCTCCCAGCCTGTCGCCTGAGATCTGAACCCAGCCGAAGTGATACCCCGGTGTTCTGAAGATATAGGTAATCTCCTTTCTCACCTCATCGCCGGGCGGTATGGAGATCGTCATCTGTCGTTTCTTCTCCCCGTCCACTGACAGCTCCAAAACGGCATCGCTTATCGGGGCATCCGAGTAATTCCGCACCCTCACCTCCATCCTGACCGGTATGTTCACGGGTAAAATCGATCGGTTGAACCTCACCGAGGTGATGGCGATGTTATCGGGGCTTTCCTCTCCGATGGGCAGGATGAAGAGATGACCTTTTAATTCGATCTTCGATCCCTCCAGATCCTGCCAACCGTTGCGACGCATATCGGTGATCAGGTATATCTCTTTGTTTCCCCCTTTCACCTGCCCCAGCAGTTCATTGGCCGCTTCGATCGAGCGAAGGATATCTGTTGAACGGTAAGATAACTTTGCGTTTTGTATCTCGACCCTGATCTCATCGGGATTTTGGATGAGCGATGAGAATCGGACGTCAGGGTGATCTGAAGCGAGGATAAAGGACACGCGATCACCCCGTCTCAGTGAATCGAGCACCTCCAACGCCTTTCTTTTGGCGAGGTCAAACCACCTGCCTCTGATCCCTTCATATCCCATGCTGTAGGAGTTATCCAAGATGATGACACACGCCGTCGGAGCTTGGGAGCTTATCCCGGGGAGGCCACCGCTGAGGATGGGTCTAGCTATGGCAGCGGCGATCAGGGCAAGTATCAACGCCCTGAGGATCAGGAGGATAAGTTGACGAAGCTGTATTCTCCTCACGCTCCGCCTGTGAGCCTCCATGAGAAATCTCAGGGCGCTGAAATCGACCAGCTTCGCTCGCCTGCGAAACCAGAGATAGATCAGAAACGGTATGGCAGCGGAAAGAAGACCGAACAGATAAATCGGATTGAGGAATCCCACTTAAGATATCGCCTCCGATCTGGGACGATGTACACCGGGCTTAATTATAACACACAACCTTCCCTCAAAACCAGGAACTCATATCATCGCCGCCGTAGTGGAATCAGCAGCGCTTACCCCTCAGAGCCAGTGTCCTCGTTCCTTTCTCCTCGCTCCTTACCAGAGATAAACGCTGCACTCGATTTGTTGCCCGCTTGCTGTGACTATATCTGGGCGAATGCTCTACGCATCAATTCCAGGCCGGTTTTCACTTCATCCGACTTTATCACCAAAGGAGGAGAAACTCTCAGCACCTTTCCCGCAAGCGGTCCCATCATGTGAAGTCCTAGTCCACCCGATTTATACTGCAGATAACACCTGAGCACCGCTTCTGTGGCGATCTCATCGCTCTCCATCTCAACGCCCCATACCAATCCCTCGCCGCGGACGAACTTGACGAAATCGAACTCCTCCTTGAGCGAGTTCAACCCCTCTGCCATCACGCGGCTCGAAGAACGGCAGTTCTCAAGAATGGGGAATCTCTCGAAGGTATCCAGGACGGCCAGGATGGCGGCACAGGCGCGCGGGTTGCCGCTGTAGGTGTCGGACCCCTCACCGTAATCCAGTGAGTCGATCAGATCGTCCCTGCCCACCACGACGCTCACCGGCTCGCCGTTGCCGATACCCTTTCCCAGGACCACGATATCGGGCTCTATCCCATATTTTTGGAAGGCATACATCTCCCCGGTCCTACCCAAACAGGATTGTACCTCGTCAAGTATAAGGGGTACGTCGTTTTCATGGCACCAGCGGTCCAACAGTTGAAGGTACCACTTCGGCGGATGGAAGGAACCCTTCGCGCCGAGGTAAGGTTCGGTGACAAGGGCGCAGATTTTGCCCGGAAACTCCTCGGCCAGTTTCCTCAGCTCCTCCTCATATTTCGGCCTGCAGATCTCCTCCACCCCTTTCCTCTCGGGTTCAACCTCCTGACAGTAATCGCATAGCGGAAAGGGTATAAATCTGACGTTTGGGTTTTTCGAGCTCTCGCCGGTGATGTCCCCGGCGAGTCCCTTTTTGCCGTGAAATCCGCCCCGAGTGGCCAGGATTATGTGTCGATCCGGATATCTGTGCATAGCGGACCAGATCGCCTTGATTATCCCCTCCGATCCGGTGGCGGCCCATATTATCCTTTGAAGCCTCGGCGAGTTCAGGCTGGCGATCAGCCTCTCAGCGGCCTGGATCTCAAGCGGAGTGAAGGTGTTATAGGCCGTTCTGGGAATGTCCCTACAGTACTCCTCAAATCGTCTCTCAAAGTATCTGTTATTGTGACCCAGATTGGCGACCAGCACGCCGGAGGCGAAATCCAAAAGCTTAGCACCGTCGATAGTCCAGAGATATACTCCCTCAGCCTTGGAGATAACGGCCTGGGTCGGGGTGTAGGTCTTGTGCCCTTTTGCTATCAGTTCGGCCGCCTTTCGTCTGATCTCGTTCGATTTGGGTTCCCCCTCTATCTCGACAACTCTCTCCCTCGTCATCTTTTAACCTCCCCGTCATCCTCCCTCAGGCCCGATCGATCAGATCGGCTTTTCATATATGACCTGGTTGCCGGCATAGGGATCGTTTATGATTATACCCCTGTCAGTGAAGGAGGCGGTCACCGGTGCTCCTATACCTTTACGGATGTAATCGAAATTCCTGTCCCTTACGATCCTGGCGGCCTGTATGATCGCGACCGATATCCTTGCTTCCTCCGCGTTCGGGTAGGTCTCCTTGATCTGCCAGGCATCTTTGTCCATGAACTTCACCTGAGCGACCGCCTGAATGCATGCCACGAGGCTGTCCTTACCATAACCGACATACGCCTTCGATCCGTCGGGTCTCTCGACATCCCTTGTGAAATGCGTGTTGGATGTTCTCATGCCGCCGCCCTCGATGTAGTAGCGAAGGCCGCGATACTGGGTATCGGACTCCACCTTGCCTCGCGTGCAGAGCATCTCGCTCTCCTGATTGACCGGCCCTTCGAAATCGGAAGGCGTTATCCAGTTGTTGACGAAGTAGATGTTCATTCCGTTATCGAAGATGACGTTCACCTGCACGGCATCGTATGCATCTATGTTGTACTCGCTTATCAGCTTCTTCTTCTGGCCTACGGCGAACAGCGCCAGGGGCTTGACCTTGAGATAATAAACGAAGAGATCCGTCCAGTGGACGCCGACGTATGTGAACGGATCGCTCTGCGTCGCCCATTTAAAGGTCTTCGTCGACACCTCAAGCGGCTCCTCCAGCACGGCCCTGGCGTAGAGCGGTTCTCCCATTTCGTTCAGCAGCTCCCTGAAGATCTTGATATGATCGGGATCATACCGTTTATGCATATCCACGCCGAGGACAAGGTTTTTCCCCTTGGCGAGCTCTATAGCCCTATCCGCCTCTTTTATATCGAGACACATCGGCTTTTCGACGACGACGTGTACGCCCCTCTCCAGCGCTGCCAGCATAGGCGGTGCATGAAGGTTATCCGGAGTGGCGATCGCCATCACATCCAGATCGGGGAACCGATCGAGCATGTCCAGCCATGGCGTTTCGCCGTGAAATGGGATGAGATCAGCTCCGGTCAGCTCCCTGTATCTGGCCTGTGCCCTTTTGGCCGACGCCTCAGTCCTGGTCGCCACGCCCACGAGCTCGAACTCGACATCTGAAAGCTCCCTCGCGAGCTCATCCATACCTATCCTTCCAAGCCACGGGGCGATGCCGGCTCTCTGAAGGTCGGCGTATGTCCTGAGATGGACATCTCCACCGAACATCCCCGCGC
>CAZHVH010000116.1:0-8677 GCA_964535855.1 uncultured bacterium | reverse complement strand
GGCGTAGCCGAACGGCTCCCTCTGTTCGTGGGGATCGCCCTAATGATAGCTGGGATCTCGGTGATATCGCTTTCGATTTTCAGATCGCGCAGGAGGGAGACGAAGGCGTTATCCCCCGAGGAGAGGGCGCTTTTGAGGCTTGCGGGCGTGGAACGGGGCGGAATGTCCGATGAAAAGAGGATCAGGGAACTTTGCTTCGAAGTGGCAGATGCCCTCAGGGAATATATCGAGGCTCGATTCGGCATACCTGCGGCCTCGCTTGCCCCTCGTGAGGTGACGGATCGGCTTAGGGGAATCGGATTGAGCGAGGAGCTGATGGATGAACTGGAATCGCTCCTATATGAGCTCGATAGAGCCAGGTTTTCCGCCGATACACCCTCCCTTGAAAAGGTCAGAAGATTAGCGCAGATGAGCGGAAACCTCATCAACCTTATCAGTAGGGATATGTCTCCGCGCCTGCCATTCAGACACGAGGCATCCAAGTGAAGAATGCCTCGTCCTTACTTGCGTTACGCCGAGCGTGAGAGTATAATTGTAGTCAAAGATCAAGCGATTCGGAGGCGAGGATTATGTCAAGGCCCAGGAGGGTTTATATAGAGACATATGGATGCCAGATGAACCTGAACGACTCCGAGGTGATGGCGGGCATCCTTACGAGAAGCGGATACCGAATCGTAAACTCCCCGGATGAGGCGGACGTCATCCTGCTCAACACCTGCGCCGTCAGGGAACACGCCGAAAGGAGGGTTTTCGGCAGGCTCTCCAATCTCAAGGTATACAAGCAACGTAATCCGATGTTGATTTTGGGAGTCTGTGGCTGCATGGCACAGCATCTGGGCGATAGAATCCTCGAAAAGGCCCCGTATGTGGATCTGATCCTCGGCCCCGACGCTTACAGGTCTTTGCCACAGGCCCTCGCCAAAGTCCAGAGGGATGAGCCGTATCTCAACCTGAGATTGGACGCTTCGGAGCTCTATGAGGATGTGGAACCCATGAGGGAGAAAGGCGTTAGGGCATGGGTGACGATAATGCGGGGTTGCAATAAGTTCTGCACCTTCTGCATAGTTCCCTTCGTGCGGGGGCGGGAGAGGAGCAGGCCACTTGAAAACATCCTCGACGAGATCAAATCCCTGGCCGATGAGGGGTACAAGGAGATAGTCCTATTGGGGCAAAACGTGAACTCATACAACGACGGCAGACACAATTTCGCCGATCTGCTCGATAGGGTCGCGGAGGTGGATGGGATACTCCGTATCAGGTTCACCGCCCCCTATCCGTCCGATATGACCGATGAGGTAATAGAGGTCATGGCGTCGCACGACAATATCTGTAAACACGTTCATCTGCCGCTGCAGGCCGGATCGGATAGAATACTCAAACTGATGAGACGGGGCTATACATCGGACGAATTCCTCGATCTGGTTGATAAGCTGCGCGGCAGGATGCCGGAGGTCGGCCTCTCGACCGATATCATCGTGGGGTTCCCCACTGAAACTGAGGAGGATTTCCGGGCGACGTATGAGATGATGGAGAGGATCAGGTTCGACTCCGCCTTCACCTTCAAATACTCGCCGCGGGAGGGCTCAATAGCCTCCAAACGGTTCAGGGACGATGTGCCCGAGGAGGTTAAATCCAGAAGGCTCGCGGAGATAATAGATCTTCAGGAGCGGATATCGCTTGAGAAAAACAGGACCTTCATCGACAGGGAGGTCGAGGTGCTGGTTGAAGGCCCCTCTAAAAAGGGCGAGGGCGATCTCTTCGGCAAAACGGATGATTTCCGGACGACCGTCTTCCCAGATGACGGCTCCTCGCCCGGAGAGATCGCAAGGGTGATCGTGAAAAGGGTTACCTCACACACGCTGATAGGTGAAAGCCTATGCGGGGGAAGAAGATAGGATATTACGGGTATCCTCCGAGGGATGCCCTTGACGAGCAGAGGGAGAGGTTCGGCGGCGATCCCGTTGATCTGGACGTCGATCTGGGCGCGCCCGACTTCAGGGTTATCCCCGAGGTGTACTGTCACATCATTCGTAACATAGTCAACAACGCCCTTCACCTGAAAGATCAACTCGGCGTGATCGTGGCGGCGGTAGGGGAGGACAAATGCGATCAGGGAAGGTTCGCCGCTAAGATCCTGAAGGACATGGGGTTTGAAGTCGTAGAGGTGAGGAATCATAACATGAGACGTCTACGCCCGCTCAGGATAGCCACGTCCAATCTGCCGCTGCGGGAGAAGGTCGAGAGGATAATGGATCTGATCCAGGCCGACGATGAGAGGGAATACGTTCAGTGTAAGCCGACACACGGCTTCTGGGGGGTCCCGCCCCACGACATGAGGCTGCTGGAGCTGTTTCCGAACACCACGCATGTTTACGGTTGGACGAGGGCGGTCGAATACGGCACCCCCGCCGATCTGGAGGCCGAGATGGAGGTCGATCCGGATGTACCGACCGTCTTCTACGCCCAATCCTTCTGCGCCAAGAACGCCCTGGCGAAGTATCTGGCCGAAAAGTACGATGGACTCTACATAGATGTCCACGGCAAACTCACCAACAGCGTGATCGCCAAAGTAGAGGCGTTTATAAGGCTTAATTGGGACGTGAAACATAAGACTTGATGACCTCTGGAGGTTGATAGCTTGACGCTTATAGCCGACTGCGGCACATCATGGACGAAGATAATGGAGATCGAAAGCCGTAAGGTGAAGGTCCTTCCCACGAGGGAGATCATCGGGAATAGATCCCTGACCTTCGAGGCGGCGACGGGACATCTGGGGAGGAGCCGGTGCAAAGTTTACGAGAACGAGCTCATCGCCCTTTCGCTCGGCGGTCTTATGCTGGTCGAGGAGGAGGATTTCGTGATAGTGGATGTTGGGGCGCGCGATACAAAGCTGTGCCAGTTCAGATCACGCAGACCTGTGAGACTCGATTGGAATCAGGCATGTGGGGCGGCGACGGGTTTTACTCTGGAGCTCCTGGGGAAGTATTACGAGATAGACTACTCGATCCTGCCCGCCACGCGTAAGCGGGCGAACGTCACATGCGGCATATTCGGGCTGGAGAGGGTCTTCGACTCCATAATAAAGGGGAGCTCGATCGAGGAGGCCGTCGCCAGTTTCGTCCACGGCGTGGCCTATAACGTCTACACCTTCGCCGGCAAACCCGATAGGATATACCTCTCCGGGGGCCTTTGCCTTAACAGGTGTTTCGTTGAGAGCCTGAGGTTCTACTGCGATGTGGTGGAATTGGGCAGGGATGTGCTGCTTTGGGGCCTGGTCGAATCTCTTAGGGAGAGGGGACATGATACCGATCAAGACCAAGGAAGAGATCGAGCTGATGCGTAAGAGCGCACAGGTGGTGAGCGAGGTGATCATGGCGATAGCCGAGCAGATCAGGCCCGGCATCACCACAAAATCGCTCGATTCGCTGGCCAGGAGGGTGATCCGAAAGAACAGGGCATATCCCTCCTTCCTGGGATATACCATACCCGGTCATCCGCCATATCCCGGCGCCATCTGTGCTTCGGTGAACGAGGTGGTTATACACGGCATACCCTCAAACGATACGGTGTTGCGCTCAGGGGATATCCTGAGCGTGGATGTCGGCGCCAGATTGAAGGGATATCACGGGGACAGGGCTTTCACCTTTCCCGTGGGCGAGATATCGGAGGAGGCTCGTAGGCTCCTCCGCGTTACCCGTGAGGCGCTATATAAGGGGATCGAACAGGCGAGGCCCGGCAACAGGCTGGGGGATATATGTCACGCCATACAGCGTCATGTGGAGTCACATGGATATTCGGTGATACGGGATTTCGTCGGCCATGGCATAGGCAGGGAGATGCACGAAGAACCTCAGATCCCCAATTTCGGCAAGCCTGGAGTTGGCCCTAAACTTAAACCCGGGATGGTCCTTGCCATCGAGCCGATGGTCAGCGCAGGGGATTGGAGGGTGGTGGTGCTGGAGGACGGGTGGACCGTCGTCACCGCCGACGGTAGCCTCTCAGCGCACTTCGAGCACACCGTCGCTATACTCTCAGATGGCCCTGAGATCCTCACATTGCCTGATCCCGATATAGAGTTTTAAAGACGTCCGCTGTCGGCAGTCCGCCGACCGCCGTCAAAGTCAAGGAAAGGACAAGGTAATATGGGGGATTAAGAGATGAACCTAGAGGTTGAGAGGCGTAGGACCGATGTCCTGATAATCGGGGGAGGGGGAGCCGCTCTCAGAGCCGCCATAGAGGCCCACGACCGGCTCGGCGGTCAGGGCTATAGGGTCACGCTCGTCACGAAGGGCGAGCTCGGCAAAAGCGGTGTGACGGCGACGGCCTGCTCCGACAGAATGGCCTTTCACGCCACCCTGCCTTACACCGAGCCGAGCGGGGAGGATAACTGGAGATATCACGCGGACGATATCTACAGGATAGGTGGATATGTGTCGGACGCGAACCTCGCCGGAATCTTAGCCAGGAACTCCGCCGAGGCCTTCTTCTTCCTCGAAACCCTCGGCGTTCCCTTCGTCAAAAGGCCGGACGGGAAGGCGGATCAGTTCGTGACCGACGGATCGAAATACGCCAGGGCATGCTACACCGGCCCCTACACGGCAAACCACATCGAACAGGCGTTATTGCGCGAGCTCCGCCGGAGGGATGTTGAGGTCGTGGAGGAGATGATGATAGTCGATCTGCTGGTATCGAACGGTGAGGTTTGCGGAGCCGTCGGGGTGTATGAAACCCCGGGCGCCGATGGAATCTGGAGGTCGGTGATCTTCGAGACTCCTTCCATCGTATTGGCGACGGGAGGAGGAGGGGAGATCTTTCAGGTGAGCGCATTTCCGGAGGGCATGTCCGGCGACGGATACGTCATGGCGTTCAGGGCGGGCGCGGAGCTCGTGAACATGGAGTTCCTGCAGATAGGGCTTTGCTCCGTCAAAACCAAGCTGGCCTGTTCGGGAAGCATGATGCGCGCCGTGCCGAGATTCCTCAACCGAGACGGAGAGGAGTTCCTCATGAGATATTTCCCTGACAAAAGCCCTCAGGAGGTGTATAATATAGTATTCGATAAGGGGGCAAGCTGGCCGGCGATGTACGGTGAGCCGTCCGTGAGGATAGATATCGCCGTCTCATATGAGATCCGCGACAACGGCCCGATCTATCTGGATTACTCTCGAAATCCGAACGGCTTCGACGTGAAGATGCTCTCCGATGAGAAGAGAAGGTGGTATGCCGAGGAGAAAGGGATAAGGTTGGACGATCCCGATGTGGCCTCCTCCCCGCTTGAGAGGCTCAAAGGGATCAATCCCGATGTCGTGCGATGGCTTAGGGATCGGGGCATCGATCTGGAGAGGGGGGATATGGTCGAGATCGCCCCCGCGGTGCAACATTTTCAGGGAGGGGTTAAGATCGACGAGAGGGCCGAAACTACCATATCGGGCCTGTTTGCGGCCGGTGAGGTGGCGGGCGGCCAACACGGCGCCAAACGGCCGGGAGGCAACTCGCTTCTCGATACGCAGGTCTTCGGCAAGATAGCCGGAGGCTCAGCGGCGGATAGGGCGAGGGACGCCGCTCGACGTGAGGTGAAGGGGGATCCGGAGACGAGGATCGAAAGGCTTTTAAGATCTCCCGGCGCGGCGCCCGCATCGGAGGTGAGATCCCATATCAAGAGGATCTGCTCCAGATATGCCTCCGTCGTCCGAACTGAGGAGGGGCTGAGACAGGGATTGATGGAGATATCCGAGCTTAAAAAGATCGGGGTGAAACCGGATGGAGCAGGGATCGTATTCGCCCTTGAGACGATGAACATGCTGGAGGTGGCCGAGATCGTGATGACGGCAGCGCTACATCGCAGGGAAAGCAGGGGATGTCATATGTTCTTCGCCAGGGAGGGCGATCTGGAACCGATGCCCACTGATGAGGGACACAAAAAATATTTTGTAATTTTCCGAAAAAATGGTAAAATCATAGTTGAACCGAGAAAACCGATACATATAGACTGGCTGGGAGGTTGCGAATGACCACGATAGTCGGTATTCACGCTAGAGAAATCCTGGACTCCAGGGGCAACCCTACTGTTGAGACGGACGTTTTCCTCAGCGGAGGCGCTGTCGGAAGAGCTGCCGTCCCCTCCGGGGCGTCAACCGGAGAACATGAGGCGGTTGAGCTGAGAGATGGCGATCCGAGCCGATATATGGGCAAGGGGGTTAAAAACGCCGTCAAAAACGTCAACGAGATAATAGCGAAAGAGATCGTCGGGATGGATGCCCTGGATCAGGTCGCTATAGATAGGGCCATGATAGAGCTTGATGGGACGGATAACAAGGGGAAGCTCGGCGCCAACGCCATCCTATCCGTCTCACTGGCCGTGGCAAAGGCGGCGGCGACGGCACTGGAGATACCGCTTTATCAGTATATCGGCGGAGTTAACGCTAAGGAATTACCCGTCCCCATGATGAACATACTAAACGGCGGCAAACACGCCGATAACAACGTGGATCTACAGGAGTTCATGATCATGCCCGTGGGCGCCGAGAGCTTCGCCGAGGCATTGAGGATAGGCGCTGAGGTCTTCCACAACCTCAAGGCCGTCCTAAAGGAAAAGGGATACAGCACGGCGGTCGGCGATGAGGGCGGGTTCGCGCCGAATCTCTCCTCAAATGAGGAGGCGATACGGGTCATACTTCAGGGGATAGAACGGGCAGGTTATAAACCGGGCGAGGATGTCCTTCTGGCCCTGGACCCGGCGGCAAGCGAGTTTTACGGGCAGGATTCGAAGGGCAAAGGGATCGAAGCGCCCGGCAAATATATCCTGGCGGCGGAGCCTGAGGGAAAACAGATTAAAGAGCCTGAGGAAATGGTCCAATTCTATAAGGAATTGGTCGATAAATATCCGATCATATCGATCGAGGACGGCATGGCTGAAGACGACTGGGAGGGATGGAAGAAGATCACTCAGGAGCTGGGCGATAAAGTTCAGCTCGTCGGGGATGACCTTTTCGTCACCAATATCAAAAGGCTGCAGATGGGCATTCAACAGGGGGTTGCTAACTCCATCCTGATAAAGCTCAATCAGATCGGCACGCTTACGGAGACCTTAGATGCCATCGAGATGGCCAAACGGGCCGGTTACACGGCCGTAGTCTCACACCGTTCCGGTGAGACGGAGGACACAACCATAGCAGATCTGGTCGTGGCCGTTAACGCGGGCCAGATCAAAACGGGGTCGGTCTGTCGGACCGATCGAATCTGCAAGTACAACCAGCTCCTTAGAATTGAGGAGGAGCTCGGTAACAGGGCGATATTCAAAGGTAAAGGGGTGTTTTACAACCTAAAGTTGTAGACCCGCCCGTTTAGGCGGTCAAGGGGGAAGAGATGCTGAAAGCGTTAATGGCCTGCCTGGCCTTGGCAGTTTTGACCCTAGCGGCAACCCTCCCGAGTACTATGGGACACTGGCAGGAGAGCAGGAAGCTGTTCCGGTCGAAGCTCGATGAGATAAAAGCGCTCAAAGCCCAATGTGCGCAGCTTTCAAAGGAGATAAAGGCGCTTAAAGAGGACCCTACAGCGCAGGAGATGGCCCTTAGAAGTCTAGGTTACGTTAAGAGGGGCGAAAGGATATATGTGATCCTCAGCAGGAAGGAACTTCAGGCCCTCCGCCAGGGCAAGACCGGAACCGAGCCCAATCCCATCTTGGAGGGGGCTTCCGCCAGATTAAAAAGCGCGAGGGAGCTGAGGGAGTTTTGAGCCGTCGGGGACGGGAGATCTCGTCCCGCCCCGCGGCGATCTCTTACCTTCTGAGTTCCTCTATGATAGCGAAGAGCTTTTCCAGGCAGATCCTCGATGCCTCCTCTCCTGCCTCCGAAAAGGCGCTGCCTCCGGGCCTGTTGAGCAGGTCCTCGGACAGGGTTTTTGTGGGTCTCCAGTGTGTCTCTAGCGACAGATGCCCTTCAAACCCGTCATCTATGAAAGCCTGGAGCTGTTCCTTCCAGCCCACCTCACCTTCCCCTATAGGGGTGGGTATGAACCTTCCGGTTTGAGGATCGCGCTTGCCGTCCTTGATGTGGCCGTGGATCATATAGGGCTTGAGCCTGTTATAGGCATCGGGATACGGTTTTTCCCCTCCTTCCGCCGATAGCTCGTTGGCGGGGTCCCATATCGCCCTGACGTTCGGACAGTTCAGCTCCTCAATGAACCTCTGTGTTAGCTTCGCCGTGGCCAAGGAGGTGGAGGACTCGTTCTCGATTCCCAAGAACACCCCCTCATCCTGGATGATCTTCACCGGCTCCTCGAAGGCCTCCAATATGCCGTCCCAGATCTCCTCCGTCCTGCCCGTGTTCCAGAAGGCGAAGCCGCGGATGATGTTTGCGCCGAAGGATTTGGCAAGCCTGATGCACTTTTTGAGTATCTCGATGTGTTCTCTTCGCTCCTCCATGTTCTCGAAATCGCATTTGTAAAACGGCGAGGCGATGCTCACAACTTGTAACCCCGTCCCGTCCATGATCTTCTTCATCCTATCGACGTCCCTCTCCGTTAGCTCCTGAGGGGGTTTATCCCACACCGATCTTATCTCGATCGAATCGAGCTTGAACTCCGTGGCAAGCTTGACAACCCTTTCGAAATCCTGAGATACCTCATCCGATATAACTCCCAGTTTGAACATATCCTCACCTCAGAACTTGATTTTCCATCT
>CAZHVH010000115.1:0-8898 GCA_964535855.1 uncultured bacterium | reverse complement strand
CGAACGCCGAGACCGCAAAGTTCGACAATATGATCGTGACGGATCTCTCAGGCGCGGTGGTCGAGGTCAGGGGTAAACTTCCCATAATCTGGGGCCTTATGAAGAGCTGGTAATCCGTTCTGAGGGGGCGGGAAACCGTCCCCTTGTCCATGGCCTTAATTCGTTTTCGGATTATTGGGTTCCACGGCGGGCGTTATTAATAAGGGGGAATGAACCTCTTGGAACTGTACCTCAGGTTTATATCTCTTGTCATCTTCTCAACCAGTTTGGCGATATGCGTTGAGTGCGGGTTCTTCTGGAGGAGAAGCGATGACAGTTATTGGAAGCTCATCTCGATAGCTTTTCTTACGCTCCTTATCTCCGCTCTGACCCATATTATGGACGATCATGGGTGGTTCCAACAATTTATGCATTCCATCTCCGCCGGTGTGTTGAGCTATGTGTTGATCCAGAGGTTTTATCCTGAGAAATGGTATCACAGATTTACGGCTATCTCTTATATCATCTTTATCCCTGCCGTCATCCTGCTTCCCACCTTCGAGCCCCATCTGGGCGAGCTGACTGATCAACAGAGGAGGATAGGTATCCACCTGCTGCCCTTCCTGAGCATGGGCGGTCTGACGATCAGACTGCCCTCTCACAGGCGATATTACGTCAGGGCGAGGTTGATCCTCTCATGTTTTCTATATGCCCTCGGTCATGCCTTCGGGATCTTCAGCTATTCGATGGAGCTGACGGCGATAGCGCTAGCCGGGGTGAGCTTTTTATCCTTCAATCACCTTGCTTTCAGGGCAGAATGGGAGAGATTGGTCAAGATCAACGCCGATCTCTCAGCAGAGAGGGAGGCGATCTCCAGACTGCTCGGAGAGATAGGTGAGGTGGCGAGCGAAAGCTTTGATCTAAGAGGTATATTGGATGTGGTCGTGAGAAACGCCTCTCAAGCGGTCGATGCCTCGGCCGGAGCGGTATTCTTGCTGGAGAATGATCTGCTGGCGGCACGGGCCTCAATCGGCCTGTTCCCCCCTCTGACGGGCGAACCTATCCCACCAAGGGCGAGCCGCAGGTTTATCGAGCGAAGACTCAGATCACAGAGGATAAAGCCGGGTGAGGGCATCATAGGAGAGGTGGCACTTACCAGAAAACCGATTCTGGTCGAGGATGCTCGCTCTCACCCTCAGCTTCGTCGGCATTCGCTTATAAGAACCCTGGCCGCCGTTCCGATCTATCTGGCCGATCAGACCCTAGGCGTTATGGCGGTTATAAACAGGAAAAAAGGGATGAGGTTCTCGCAAAGCGATGTAAACCTTCTCAGCGCCATCGCCAGCCAAGCTGCCATGGCTATAAACAACGTCATGCTGCACCAGGAAACCCTCAACAGGATGATCATGGAGAGAGATCTGGAGATGGCGCGGCGCATACAGAAAGGGCTCCTGCCCAAAGCCCTTCCACAGATGAGATATCTCACCGTGGCGACTTACTCCGATACGGCCAGGGAGGTTGGCGGAGATTATTATGATTTCATCCCGATCGACGAAAACCATGTCGGAATCGCAATAGCGGACGTCTCAGGCAAAGGTATCCCGGCCGCTTTGGTGACGGTGATGATAAGGACGTTGTTGCACAGAATAGCGATCGCCGGGAGGGAACCATCCGAGGTTCTGTATGAGCTTAACGAATCGCTGGTGTTAGAGGAGGAGATGTTCGTCACGATGATCTACGCCGTCTGGGATGACGAGAGGCGGCTGCTCACCCTCGCAAACGCAGGCCATCCCAGGCCCATACTTTTCAAATCGGAAACCGGCGAGTGCGTGGAGGTAGATGTAGGTGATATAGCGATAGGGATCTGGGGGGAGATATCGCCCAATCAGATCAAGCTGGACCTTTCGTCAGGAGATGTCGTGCTTATGTACACCGATGGCCTGGAGGATGTCAGAAACGAGGACGGCGAGATGTATAGCCTGGAGAGGCTGATGGAGCTGTTGAGACAAAACGCATACAAGCCGGCCTCTGATATCAGTCGGGCTATCAGGGCGGATATAGGGAAATTCGCTGGGAATTCCCCGCTTTTCGACGACTATACCTTTATAGTGATGAAGGTCAAGGAGGGATGATAAACTCATATGAGGGATAAAATAGTTCTAACCATACCTGGCAAGCTCATATACGTTAAGCCCGTCAGGTCTTTCATCTCCGATGTGGCCAGAAGACTCGGCTTTCCGGAGGAGGTGGTCGAGGACATAGAACTGGTAACGGATGAGGTCTGTAACAACGCCATCGAACACGGACGATCTGCCAGGGATGAGATAACCCTGATCTGCATTCTCAACGAGGATAAGATAGAGATAATCATAAGGGATTATCGCGGCGCCATGCTTTCACTATCCGATTTCCAGGCTCCAAACGTGCTTGAGGGTTATATGGGAGTTTCGGATGAAGAGCCGCGCGGCCTAGGACTGGCCATCGTCAAATCGCTTATGGATGAGGTAACCGTACATACCGAACCTGGGAAGTTCACGGACGTTCGTATGGTAAAATACAGATAAATATGGAGATAGGGGGGAGAGATGGGCGGGGAGATAAGAAAACTGGCGAAAAGGCTTAAAGACAGAGATCCTGTGATCAGACGGGCGGCCGTCAGAAGGCTCGCCGATGTGGGTGGGGAAAAGGCCGAGCTTCTCCTGATAAAGGCGTTGGGCGATGAGAACTCACAGGTGAGAGTGCTGGCGGCAAGGTCTCTTGGCAGGCTCAGGAGCAAAAGGGCTATTCCGGATCTGATCCTGGCGTTAAAGGATATAAACTATCACGTCAGGGCCGCCGTAGCAGAGGCATTGGGTCAGATCGGGGATAACACAGCCCTGCCTTATCTGGCGGAGCTCCTCTCGGAGGAAGATAGGGAGTTGCTTCGCTCTGTAACGCAAGCCATAAACCTCCTGCTTCCTTCAGATGAATCCCCTTCAGAGGAGATAAAATGGATCGCTAACAGGATGGAGCAGCTCTCCCTTTCCCCCGATCCCGCAATACGGGCGGCAGCCATAGAGTCTCTCGGTAAGTTACGCGTGACCAAGCTGGCACCCCAGTTTCTCCGAATTCTGGAGGGCGAGGAGCCGGATATCATGCGAGCGGCCTTAAAGGCGTTGGCCGATCTCGGCGATAGAAAGGCCGTCTCGTACGCAATAAAGGCGATCGAATCGGGTGATTTCGTGGAGGACGCCCTCGAAGCCTTAGCTCGGATCGGCGATAAAAGGGCCGTACCGACGTTGATCTCGCTGTTATCAGATTCCAAAGCCGATCCGGTCTATCGAGGCAAAGCCGCCTGGGCCTTGAAGGAGCTGAGGGCGGATGAATCCACCGAAGCGCTGGCACAGGTCCTCTTCGGTATCGGCGAGGGTAACTTCAGGACGACAAACATATTCGATCCAGGATTCCAATATCTCAGGGAACAGGTGACGCTGGCGTTGATGGAGTTGGACTCCGAGATGCTTCATGATCTGTTGGAGGAAGGGATGAGATCCCCTGACGGATGGATCAGGATGTTAACTATGGATATCATGCGACTGGTCGATACGCCCAGATCAAGGATGCTCTTGATGGAAGCACTGGAAGACCCGATACCGGATATAAGGGAAGCGGCGGAGCGGGAACTTAAAAGGAGGGCTGACGAAGAAAGCTGAGCAAAGCGGCGTTAAAGACATCGGGGTTCTCACACATCGGTGAGTGCCTTGAATCGGGTATTATGGCTACGTTCAGTCCGGGTTTCACCTTCAGGAAAAACCCCGCGGATTCCGGCGGCACGATCCTGTCCTTCAATCCGAAGACAAGCAGAATCGGGGATCTGACCCTTTTCAGATCCTCGATCACTCTGAATCTGGCGAACCACCTTATGCTTCTCGTAGCCGATCGAACGGTAGGTCTGAGCCATACCTTGCCCGCCCTCGATCCCCTAAGGGCAAATCCACCTATGGCCCTAACCATCCTGTACCATATCCCCCCTATCACTGGGTAGCCTATTATCCTCAGGCTGAGCGGCAGCCCGTTCGGCGGCGTGGAGACCAGAACCAGCTTCCCCACCATCTCAGGATGCTCGGCGGCGAATCTGACCGCTATGGCTCCGCCGAGCGAATGACCCACCACATCCACACGATCGATCTTAACCGCCTTACAGAATTTCAAGATCAGATCCGAGTAGTCCGATATCCTATATCCATCCCGGGGCTTATCCGAATCGCCGAATCCCTTCAAATCAAGCGCGTAAAGTTTGAACTGATCCGAGAGGTCCCTTAAGACATACTTCCAGTACTCCTTCGAGCCAGACCAGCAATGGAGCAACAACACCGGCCTACCGTGACCGTTGACCTCATATACGATTCTCCCGTGACCGGACAGCAGAACCTCCCTCACGCTGCTATCACGAGCTACCCTCTCATCGAGCGCATCCCTCACTGTGTTTATCGGAAGCTCGGCATGTCTGTTCAGCTTACCGGTTAGAAGGGGGATGATGAAGCCCAACATCATGACGGCGCTGATGGCAAGAAAAGGGAGTATAAGGTTACGGAGAAGTCTTCTCCGCCTGATCAACATCCTTTCATCTCGCCTCTGACCGTTTTTATTTTTCGCTTACGCTCATATTATCGCTGAGTGTAGTGGGATGCAAGAACAGGTTAAGGTTTAGGTTGAGGTTAAGATGGTCGAGGGTCGAAAAATGGTCTAGAGTCAAGGGTCTAGGGTCGAGGGTCTTATTTTTCGTCCCTTGTCTCTTGTCCCTCGACCCTCGTCCCTTGACCCCGGACTCTCATCTTTCGACCTTAACCTCTGATCGTGAAAGGACGTTGATTGCCAGCG
This sequence comes from uncultured bacterium, assembly GCA_964535855.1. Classification (GTDB taxonomy): domain Bacteria; phylum Poribacteria; class WGA-4E; order B28-G17; family B28-G17; genus JAGGXZ01. The sequence goes on along the minus strand of CAZHVH010000115.1, from coordinate 4,059 downwards.
TACTCGTCATCCATGGATCAACGCTCATTCGGCTTTATTCCGACTCGATCAAGGATTTCAGCGGGTTATCCTCTATATCCAGGGGCAGGTCGATCTTCGCCCTTCTCCGGCTCGATTCATAGGCGGCGAAGATGATTTCGGTGGCGATAAGCGCCTTACGAGCGCTGAGCTCCGGTTCGCGGCCTGTCCTCAAAGCATCCACTACATCGGCTATCGCACGTTCGATATATCCCGGCCCGTGAAGCCCTTCGCCCTGGGTGTCGATCACCTCCCACTTGGTTGATCCCCTACGCCTGATCCTCAGATTCGATCCGTCCGGCGCGCCTACCTCTACGACGCCCTCCGTGCCGATCAGCCTGTTGTGAGCGCCTATAGCTTCCGCGGCGGCCCCGGTCCCCATTATGGCAAACACCCCGTTGCGGTACTTCCATATGAATATCCCGTGATCCTCCACAGGAGCGCCGAAGACCAATTTCCCGCTGGAGTAATCTATACCGCCCATAACCCACTCGGCCGGGGTCTCGTCGTTATAGAAACTGAACATATCCACGTAGTGCGTGCCATAATCGTATATATTGCCGCATGCTCCCTCGAGCCTCACCAGCTCCCCGATCTCTCCGGATTTAAGGAACTGACGGGCCATCCTGAACGGCTTGCCGAACCGACGCTGATGATTAAACGTGAGCTGTACTCCTCTTTCCTCGCACATCCGAGCCATCCTTTGAGCGCCACTCCAGGTATCGGCCATCGGTTTTTCGCAATGTATGGCCTTAACGCCTGCCATGGCACAGTCTATCACCATTCTCTCGTGAAGGTGAGGCCAGGTGCAGATGCTGACTATATCGAGTTTCTCTTTGCCGAGCATCTCGTTGTAATCGAAGTAGATGTTCGGGACGTCGAAGGTTTCGGCGAAGGCCTCGACGTTCTCACGGACTATATCGGCGGCTGCGACTATCTCACAGTCATCCAGCGCCTTATAGGCGGCGGCGTGTGAATAGGCCATAGCGAATCCCGTCGCATCGCCTCGTTTCTTTCTTCTTCCCGTTCCGATTATCCCAACCCTGAATTTCTCCATTGAAGTGCTCCTTTAAGTGGGTTTCATCGTCCCTATTATATCTTCGGCCCAAATCCCCTGTCAATCCGTATCATCTCCACCAGTTCCGGCTCAGATAGTCGAAATAGAAGAGGGCGTTTTCGACGGGGATGTTGCTCGGGATGTGATTCCCGACGGCGAACATGAAACCGGGGCAGCTCTTGGCTATCCTAAGCGTCTCGTCTATCTCCTTTTTGATATGTTCCTTCGTCCCGAAAGTCAGGGTTCGGCAGTCTACCTTGCTACCTATAATCACATGTGTTTTGCCGTATTTTTCGACTATGTAGTCCAACGATGTGGTGGGTTCGAATATAAACCCATCCGCGCCGGCAGAGGCTATATCGTCCACGAACTCCGTCCAGGTGCCATCCGAACAGTATAGCACGATCTTACCCGCCTCATGCAGCACCTGCCAGAGCTTCTTATATCTCGGGAAGATAGCCCTACGGTAGAAATCCGGATGCATGAAGGGACCCTCCGACCAGACCATATCGTCGTGACAGATGAAGACCTCGATGGAGGTCTTCGCCCAGGCCTTATAATGGTGTAGAGATAGCCTGTAGAAGCTCTCTAGGACCCTATCGAACCTCTCCCAATCGGCCGCCGCCAGAAGCAGCATCTCCCATCCGAACGCCTGAATCGCTCCCGAGACTATCGTCTTATAATATCCCCCTGTGAAGACCTGATTCGGATTGGAGCTCTGGCCTCGCCGATAGAAATCCTCATAGTATCGGACCAGCTCATCCATATCGGGCAGTCCATATTCCTCGACGGCGTCGAAGCTGAGCACCTCCTCCACGTCCTTGAACGGACAATAGATGCTGTCGCGCCTGTCGATCCCCCCCTCCAGAAACTCCGCGTGACCCATATCCGTGATTCTACCCCGTTTGCCCCATCCCACCGGTCCGTCATTGGTCACCCACAGCATGTCTATCTGCCATGCCTCGTTGAACTTCCTCCAGGCGTCCCCATCGGTACGCGGGTCAAGACCGGTGACCGATCTGACAAGGGCATAATTGCTGCAATATTCCGTATGTGCCAGCCTCTCCGTCAGCTCGAGCCTCATGGTCTTTATTCCGATCTCGTAGCTCATTCTCTCCCCTCGTTATTCCTGGTTTTGGGAAATTCTAACATCCCCAACGAATAAATTCAATTCCCCTTGGAACGTTGACAGCATACCTCCCGAATAGTAAAATTCAAGCCAGGTCTTCGTAGTAAAGAGATTAGGGAGGTGGAATTGAAGGGAGATGTCCACCGTTTCGAACGCGTTTCCTTCCGATCGGCGCTTATAGCGATTCTGCTTATACCCTTTAACAGCTATTGGATCCTGTATCTAAGCTATGTCTTCGATTCAAACAGGCCCACCAGCATAGCACTTCTTTTCAACGTTATATTCATCATGCTTATCCTCATAGCGCTCAATTCGCTGATCAAGAGGTTTATGCCCCGCGGGGCGCTGAGTCAGGTGGAGCTTCTGACGATATACGCTATGCTTTGTCAGGCCTCGGCCTTCGCTGGCCGGGATATGATCCAGGTGTTGGTGCCGCTTCTGGGGAACGGATTCTGGTACGCGAGGCCTGAAAACGAATGGGCTGAGCTGTTTCATAGTTACCTGCCTAAATGGCTGGTGGTGCCGGATAGGAAGATACTGCGCGGGTTTTACGAGGGGAACTCCTCGCTATACGAGGCGGGACACTGGCGGCCGTGGGTGAGACCGCTGGCCATATGGACGGGATTTATCGGGGTGATGAGCTTTACGATGCTATGTCTGAGCGTGATTCTGAGAAAGCAATGGAGCGAGCATGAAAAGCTAACCTACCCTATCGTGCGCCTTCCGCTTGAGATGACGAGGGAGAGGTCGGATTTGAACCTGTTCCGTAACAGGCTGATGTGGTTGGGATTTGGCATAGCTTCCGCCATAAACGCGATAAACGAACTGGGTCAGATCTTCCCGCAGATGCCGTTTCTGCCTCTATACAAGGAGGTTCTCTTCTCAGAGAAGCCCTGGAATGCGATGAACAGCCCAGGGCTGAGGTTTTCTCTCTTCCCCTTCGCCATCGGGCTCGGATATTTCATACCGCTCGATCTCGCCTTTTCGTGCTGGTTCTTCTATCTGTTCTGGCAGTTTGAAAGGGTCCTGGGAAGCGCTATGGGATGGCGGGCGGCGGGTTTTCCGTTTCGCACAGCACAGCTGCAGGGGACATGGATCGGTCTTTTCATATTCGCTATCTGGAGCGGCAGACGATATTTCCTCTCCGTCTTCCGATCGGCCTTCGGCAGGGAAAAGAGGATCGACGATACCGGAGAGGCGATGAGATACAGGACGGCGGTTTGGGGGGCGATCCTGGGTTCAGCGTTTATGATCATGTTCGGATGGAGGATGGGGATGTCGCTGTGGTTCGCCCTGCTCTTTTTAGGGATATATCTCGCCATGTCGATCACGGTCACCCGCGTCAGAGCCGAGCTCGGTCCGCCCGCTCACGATTTCTACAATGCCGGCCCGGACACCATCTTGACCTCCTTTCTGGGCACACGACGGATCGGAAAGGAAAGCCTGAGTGCGATGACGCTCTTCTTCTGGATAAATCACCTCTCCTATCGGGCCCACCCTATGCCCCATCAGCTGGAGGCGTTATGGCTTGCAAGACAAACCAGGGCCAACGCCCGAAGACTGGCGTTCTTCCTGATCTTGGGAGCTCTCCTCGGTACGATCACGGCGGCGTGGGGTCATCTGCACATATCATATCATCTCGGGCTGGATCAGTGCAGGTCATGGTATGCAAGGGCCGCTTATAGCCGCCTGGCCTCATGGATGTATAACCCCACGGGGCCGAACAGGAACAACATCATCTTCACCATAGTCGGGTTCCTCTTCACCATATCCCTTCTGAGCCTGCGGAAGAGGTTCCTGTGGTTTCCGCTTCATCCGGTCGGATACGTCGTCTCGAGCTGGTGGACGTTCACGG
>CAZHVH010000114.1:0-8961 GCA_964535855.1 uncultured bacterium | reverse complement strand
TCCGATATCGAGGGTAAAACCGTCAAAGATGCCTTCGGAGGTAATGATGGGACCAGGCGAAGTCAAAGCAAAAGGATGAAGACATGCTGAATCACCCTGAAAATCCGCTGATCAATCTCTCTCCTGCTCATCATCCCTCAGCAAGGTGAGAATATGTCATCGTGATCCATCAAAAGGCATCCTCCTCCTTCCGGAGGAGAAAATGCAGCTGTGTCGGGCGCTCTGGGATGTGGGGGAGCTGCATCCTGACTGGGGTACCTCTGATTACCCCAGCATAGCCTTCTGGGAGGACAAGGTGCTTATCGCCTACCACCACCTCAAGGGAGTGGGGGAGGAACGCCGGGGATGCATCAAGCTGAGGATACTTCCGGTGGAGTGGCTATATGAGAATTAGACGCGCTGGAGGGAAAGATGGCGATATCAACAGGGGTTGTGGTGGGGAGGTCCGCTACGAAGGTTGAGCTCTACGCGGCCGAGGAACTATGCCGTTATCTGAGGACGGTCTATGGCATCTCCTGCAGGCCGACAAGGGAGGTTCCCAGGGGTGCCGCATACCTTTTCCTCGTGGGTTCGCTCAGGGCGAATCCTGCCGGCCCTCAGGTTTTCCCTGAGCTGAGCGAACAGGGAATTCTTCTGAGGAACATCAGGTTCGGGGATGCTCCGGCCTTGGTCGTGGGAGGAGGCAGCCCTCAGGCAACGCTATGGGCTGTATATGAGCTCGTGGAGAGGTTTGGGGTGCGGTATCTGCTCCACGAGGATCTCATGCCGTCTGACCCAGCTCCGTTTCCTCCGGAGTTCCCGGACATCGTGATGGAGCCGGTTCTTCCGATAAGATGGTGGCGCACGGTGAACGACTTCGCCTGTGGACCGGAGTCGTGGGGGATCGGCGACCACAGACCGGTCATAGATCAGCTTGCCAAGCTGAAGTTCAACAGGATATTCCTGTCCCTCTGGCCCTATCAGCCCTTCGTGGATCTCAAGTTCCGGGGCATCGAGAGGAGGTGGGCGACGCTGTGGTTCGGGTACCGATATCCCATAACGGACGATATGCCGGGGAGGGAGCTTTTCGGAGAAGAGGAGGAGTTCTGGAACCCGGATCTTCCGAGGGACGCTTCATACGAGGAGCTTACGGAGGCGGCCCAGCGGCTCGCCCACGGCATAATAGCCCACGCCAGAAGCCGTGGGATGAGCTGTGGGATCACGGCTTCGCTTTTAGATTTCCCCAGGGAGTTCGCACCGCTTCTCAAGGACGCAAGGCCGGTCCATCAACTTGAGAGACTCACGGTCGTCCCTGGCCCCGGCCAGGATGTAAGTGATCCTGAACTGGCGGAGCTTGCGGCCGCCGTCGTGAGAACAACCCTGGGCACCTATCCGGAGGTCGAGTTCCTGCTGGTAGGTATGCCGGAGTTCAGGCAGTGGACCGAACAGTACGAGAGGGCATGGTGGGAGTTGAACGAGAGATACGGCGTGGATGAGGTACTGCCTCTCGAGGAGCTTTTAGAGAGAGCCCGGAGACGTAGGGGATATCCCGGAGATAGCGAGAGGGCGGTGCAGGAGGTGAAGGGCGACATAGTCGGCCTACGCTTCTACGACCGCATATTCAGGGAGATGAGGGTCTTAGACGATATGTCAAGGCCGGATGTAAAATTGGTGTATGGGGCCATATCCGAGGAGCTCTTCCCCATATTGGACAGGGTGCTCCCTCCCGGATCAGAGGTCTCGGCGTTCGTGGACTACACGCCCTCTAGGGTTCTCAGGAGAAGGGAGGCGCTCGGATATCTACCAGCGGGCTCGGTTCCGGCAAGCCTTGTGCTTACCCTCCATGACGACAACGTAGGAGTTCTCCCTCAGCTTGCGGCGGGCTCGCTCTCCGAGTTGATGGAGGAGCTACGGACCTGGGGATGGAAGGGCTTTTCCATGAGGTACTGGCTTTTGGGAGACCATGACCTTTCGGTTGCCCTCATCTCAAGGATGGCGTGGGACCCCGCCATCACCAAGGAGGATGTGTACAGGGACTATCTGAGCAGGCTTTGTGGAGAGGCGTGGCCGGAGATCAGGGATGCCCTGGAGGAGGTGGAGAAGGTCACGACCGCTTTGGAGCTCGGGGAGCTTGGGTTGGGGTTGACCTTTCCAGTGCCCGGCATGATGGCGAAACACTGGAAGCCAGGGCCTTTTCCCGAGGAGCTCGACCGGGACAGAGAGGGGTACAGAAAAGCCCTCGAGATCCTCCGAGGGGCTGCGGAAAGGGTAAAACCTTCAGGGAGGAGGTTCACGGATTACTGGATGGGGAGGCTGGAGTTCGGAGTAGGGTATTTGGACGCGATAGAGCTCGTCAGACAGGCGGCGAGCCTGGAGGAGAAGGCCAAGAAGGCGAAGGAACAGGGAGATGAAGATGCATGCCGAAGCCTTATAGGGGAGGCGGCGGAGAAGGCTCGAAGGGCCTTGGAGGCGATCCATCACGCCCTGGAAGCCTACGCCAGGGTCGTCGTGGACAGATCAGATCTCGGTGCCATAGCGATCATGGGGGAGTATGTCTGGAGGTGGTTGAAACGCAAGGTGGAGGAGATCGGTGCTGCGTGCTAAGGTGGTGATTATCGCCATGCTGCTGCTCGGCGTATTGAGAGTTCAGATGGTTGGAGCACCTCCTAGAACTCCACCCAATCGCCATGGCTTTCAGCCCAGGATTTTCCGATCTCATGCAGCCGTTGAACTACCCCCCGATGCTTGATATCACCCGCCAGATTACACATCTCCAGAGGATCATCTTCCAGGTCGTAGAGTTCTGGAGTGTCATTAGGGTCATAGACGTACTTATATCGGCGTGTGATGACGGCACGGCGGATATCCCCGACGGTGGGGTTCCCGGAATATTGGGAGAACACGGGTTTATCCGGAGGAGAGGTTCCTGAAGCTATGGACTCAAGGAGCGAGGTGCCATCCAGGTTGTCGGGAGGTTCAATCTCCAGGAGATCCAACAGCGTGGGCATCACGTCGAGATGAGAGACGGGTTGGTCGAAACTTCGATGGGGACAGCCAGGCACGCGAACGATCAACGGTACCCTAATGGCGGGCTCGTACATCTCCATCTTCTGATACATGCGATGCTGTCCCAGGTGATCGCCGTGATCCACCGTGAAGAGGATCACCGTCTCATCCATCCGACCTGCCTCCTCTAGCGCCTTCAGTATATCCCCGATACCTGTATCGGCCAGTCGAACCAGCCCAAGGTGGGCCGCCCATACCCTTCGCCATTCCCGCTCAGAGACTCCTTCGGCGAGCTGTGCCGCTATGCCGCGCCGTCGGTTTGACGGCTCGCCCTCGGGGATCAACCCCACATTGGGAGGCAGATCGATCCCCTCGGGGTCGAACAACGAGGCGTAAGGTTCCGGAACCCTCAACGGCGGATGGGGCGCCCACAGATATACGAACAGGGCGAACGGGTTACGCCTGCGATCCCTCAGAAATTCAACCGCCTCCCTGCAGAAATAGATGTCCTTGAAATGCTCGGCCGGATGCTCCCAGACGGCGCATCTGGTGTTCGAGTACTTCACCCTGGCCGGTCTCCCGTTTTGATTTTCGATGACTTCCCTTTTGAAGGCGCCTATTCCTTCCGGCGGAGTCGCGTCGATGCCCTTTCCGGCGAGGTAACGGTTATAGCTCGAGTTGTCGATCCATTTGACGAAGGGCACTCGTTCTTGGATCGTAGGTTTAACCCGGATGTGATGCACTCCGATATGTGCCACGTCGTAACCGGCTTCAGCCAGGAGCTGATGGATCGGCTTATGATCCCCCGCCCGTATCCCCCTCCAATCGTTGAACACGACGCCGTTTTTCGTGGGATATTTCCCTGTTGCCAGCGCCGTCCGTGCGGGCACGCAAAGCGGGCATGTGGTATATGCCCTGTTGAAGACCACACCCTCGGCGGCAAGGCGGTTCAGGTTAGGCGTTACCTCCACTCCGCCCTGGACCATCCCGATGCTATCGGCACGCTGATGGTCCGTCATGATAAAGAGGAGATTGAGCTTCCCTTTCATCGCTAAAACCTCAATCTTTCCAATCCGACTCGACCGTCGCGGAGCTCCTTCTCGGCCGAATCGGGCATTTTCCACAGGGCGGGTATTCCCCATATCCGTTTTCGAGGAGGTCCCAGACGACCTCCAATAGATCGTATAGCTTGAAGAAAATCACTGTTGAGCTACCTATCTTTATCCTCCTCTGTAAACCCCTCCGTTCCATCTCCCTCTCGATGAGCTCCCCGGAGTCGGTGAGCGGGCAGGCTCTGGAGCGCCATCCCCAGGTTCTGTGCATGGCCAGTCTGCCGTCGGGTAGCCTGACGGGATATCGCTCCGTCCTCAGCCCCAGACACGGAACCCTTCTCATCGTCTCAGCCACATGTTTGGCTGTGGAGGTTCTGTGTGTCGTGCCCAGGTTGATCTGATATCCTCCATCCCGCGCCAGAAGTCCCAGGGGCGAATCCTCTCCCATCGTCAGCGTCAGATGGTGTCCCTCGGTGTATCTCAGGGCGTCCCTTCCCCAGGCGGCGTAGGGGTGGGTTGGGTTCAAACTTCTATAAACGTAAGGCATCCTCCAGAACGTGTCGGGGATCCTGCCGTTTGTAGTCGGAGTTTCGAGCGGGTCGTAGTATCCGGGGCCGTTGGGCCCGAAAGGGGCGCCGTGGTTGAAGGAGGGCATCAATATCGTTCCCTCCTCGCCGACGGCCTCCATCAGCGCCTCGATAACCGTCTCCGCTCCTCCCTCAACCCATCCGAAGGAGCTGAGGGAGCTATGAACCATCACGCCCATCCCCCTCTCAACGCCGATCGCCCTAAGGCCGGACAGTATCTCATCCTTACTTACCATGATACCTCTCCGCGAACCTTATCATGGGCTTTGAAAACCTCCTGCTGAGCTCGGGGCTGAATCTGTATAGAAGCCTGGAAAAAAGCACGAGCAGATAGATCATCTCACGGATCGCCCTTTTGAGCAGACGGTTGGAGGTTAATTTTCCGGCGTGATACAGGAGGTTGTGCCTTCCGACGACGGTGGCGGCCCGCTCTATCTCCTTGACCACCTCGGGCGGATAGTTAAACCAGTTCTGCTCGAGGGGATAGTAGTCGAAGAAGATCCTCTGGAAGAGAGGTTCATCCGTCTCGGTCCGGATGCTCTTCTCATCGCGCTCTTTGAGCCACCATCCCTCAAACCCATATCTGTCCTTGAACTCCTCGTAGATCTGCGTCGCCGGAAGAGGCGCCAGGATCCCACCCGGCTGGATGTAGGTGACGTACGGGCTGATCTTCTTTATGAACTCCGTCGTCATCCTAATGTCCTTGGGCGTCTCCCAGGGGAAGCCGTACATGAAATTGACCGAGCACTCTATCCCGACCTTGTGCGTGAGTTTAACCGCCCTTTCGGCCTGTTCGACCGTTATCCCCTTTCTGATCCGCTTAAGCGTTTCGGGATTGCCGCTTTCGATCCCATATGTTATGCCCACGCATCCCGCCCGTTTCATCATCCTCAACAGATCCTCCGAGACGGCGTTGAGGCGGGTGATGCATGTCCAGGAGATATCGAGTTTCTCATCGATTATAAGCTGGCAGATCTCCATCATCCTTCTCTGATTTATGGTCGCGACGTCGTCCACCCAGTTGAACTTTTCGGTTCCGTATTCCTCCATGAGCGTTTTGATCTCGTCCACGACGTTTCTCGGCGATCTGGCCCGCCATCGTCTGCCATACATGAGGTTACAGCAATATGTGCAGGCAAAAGGGCAGCCGCGGCTGGTGATGATGTTTCCGAATCTCGCCGAGTCATCCGGCTCCCTGTAGTAATGCTCTTTGATGAAGAGGTGTTTTGCGGGGAACGGGATGGCATCCAGATCCTTAATGAGGGGCCTCGGAGGGTTATGGACTGGTTTCCCGTCGGGACCGATATAGCTCAGCCCCAGTATCTCCTCCGCTCCCTTTTTGCCCTCCAGATATCCTATGACCTCCAGTATTCCCTCCTCGCCCTCGCCGCGCAGTACCATGTCCGCGCCGAATCTGAGTGGTTCCTCGGGTAGGATGGTCGCGTGTGCCCCTCCCACTATGATCGGCACCTCAATCCGCCGTCTGATCTGCGAGATGAGCCTGTAGGTGTGGGTGGCGAAGCTGACGGTGAGCGTCAATCCGACGAGATCCGGCTTCCACGCCGCTATCTCATCGGCCATCGATTCTGTGGTGAACTCGGCATAAGGAGCGCCGCCGTCGAGGATCAAAACCTCATGTCCGGCCCTCTCCAGGACGGCCCCGAGATATCCCAGTCCCAGAGGAGGGCTTGTGTTGACTATGGGCGAAACCGCCTGAGCGAGAAGCACTCTCATCTTTAACCTCGATCAGATATATCTCACGACGATCAGTGTTACGTCATCGACTATCGGAGCGCTGCCCCTGAAGGCGTCGAACTCGGATAAAATCCTATCTCTGACGGATCTGGCGTGTCCGCCTGCGGAACGTTTTATGATCTCCTCAAACCTCTCAAACCCGAGCTGCTCCCCCCTCTCGTTGACCGCCTCGATGATCCCGTCCGAAAAGTAGATCAGCAGATCCCCCGGGCCCAGCCTGAACTCGTATATCGGGTAGGAGATATCCCGTCTGACCCCCAGGGGATACATCCCCTCCTCCACCGTGTTTAGCTCTCCTGTGGCCGCTGAGAGGTGATATGGGAAGGGATGGCCCGCGCTGGAGATGGAGAGCTGATGTCTCTCAGCGTCTATCATGGAGAAGGCGAAGGTCATGAAGAGCCTCACCTTGACCTGACAGACCATCTCGTTCATCGCCTCCATCACGTCTGAGATGTCCTGGCTCTGACGGGTGGTGGTGAAGAGGCAGCTTTTCGCCATGCTGACGAGCAATCCGGCATCCAACCCATGTCCGCTGACATCGCCTATGGCTATGCCGATCCTGTCCTTTGAAAATCGCACGAAGTCGTAGTAATCCCCTCCCACCTCAGCAGCGGGCTTAAAGAAGCTGCTGATCTCTATCACATCGCTCTGTGGGTCCTCATCGGGCAATATCCCCATCTGTATCCGCCTGGCGTTCTCTAACTCCCTCCTGATCCTGTCCTGCTCGGCCCTTTCGGCGTATAGCCTGATGTTCTCTATGGTGATGGCGGCCTGATCGGCCAACGCCGAAAGCAAAACCGAATCCTCGTGTGAATAGGCCGCTCCGGAGACCTTGGGCCCGAGCAGAAGGATACCTATCAGCTTCCCCTTCGAGAAGATCGGCACGAAGAACTCGGCGTCGAATTTGATAACCTTCTCCATCTCCTCCTGGGATATCGCACCCCACTTGTAAAGCCTTTCGACCTCCTCTATCGATACAGGCTCCCCCCTCTTGACCAGCTCGATGGCCAGCGGCCCGGAAGAGCTGAAGGTGAGCTCTCTCATCCCGCTAACCCCTCTGACTGAGGCGATTCTCAACGTGCCCGGGTCCTGTGGGGAGTTGAGCAACAGGGCGCCGCGCGAGATTCGCATCGTCTCACATACCCTCGATACCAGCAGATCCACCAGCTTGTCATAATCTATGATCGACGTGAGGGCTCTGGTGAACTGGGTGAGCGTTCGGGAGTAGTCATAGCTCTCCTTGTAGAAGGTTCTGTCGACGAACTCCCTCACTTTCGTTCTTATCATGGGCATGATCGTTCCCACGAGGAGCACCATCAGGAAGGCGACGGCTTCCCGTTTCCCCCTGGCGGGGAAAAGCATCCTGAGTAGGCCGTAGTAAAGTCCTATCCACAGGAGCGCCATGATCAGGAAAAGGATCGAGTTTATCAAGATCCATCTCATGACGGCGCCGACGTTGGGAGCGCGCCGTTTTATGAGGGCATATCCCAACGATACGGGGATTATCCCCCAGGCGGCGTAGAACAAGCCGAATCCCCACCTCTCGCCGACCATCCATCTGCCCCACATACCTCCTAGCCCGATCAGAAGGAAGGAGGAGATAAGCGAGATCAGTATGAAGAGCATCTCCCTCCTTATCCTTCGCTGCCTTGCGATAAGATATCCCCTGAACGTCACGGTAAGGCCTGCGAGCATATAGGCGCAGGCGATATAAAGCCCGAGCGGCTTGAAGCTAAAGGGATATCCGAGGTAAAAGCGGTTCAGCAGACCAACCGTTATCCAAAGGGGAGGGAGATAGATGAGATAGTATATCATCTTTCTCCGCTCGATCCATTCCCGCGGATCGGGGATGAGTAGGAGCAGATGCAGGGACATTGCGGGGAAAAGCCCGGCGCCGACTATAAGGGACAGCGTGAAGGGGAAATCCACAAAGAGAAAAGGCGGTCGGACGATGTTCCACACACCCGGAGGTGAGAGGCTCAGCCTAGCTATGCCCGCGATGGCGAGTGACACCCCTCCCAACAGGGCCCCTGATAGCCCTCCCCACAGCCTCAGAAAGACATAGGCGCCGGCATAGAGGGAGACCAAAGCGGCCGCGGCCATCGAGAGCAGTATCGTTCCCACCAGTGGATCGTTCACTCTGCCCCTGGTAACCGGAACTATCAGGCTATAGCTTAGGGTCAGGGTTATCTCCACCACGATGACGAGGATCAGCAACAGGGTCAGCCTCCTGCGCCATCCCTCGCTCAGCGACGAGATCAGCACCATCCAGAAGCTCAGCAATATAACCCAGAAATATGTGCTCAACCCTTTATCCGTCCACGCGATCCTCTCGGGATAGAGGATCAGAAAGGATATCAACCCCACCAACGCGGCGGAACCGGCTATCAGAAATCCTACCTGTCTGGTCTCCTTGGTGGGAAGTGATGGGACGAAAAGCGTAAACGCCACCAGCCCGATGACCGGCGACGGATTACGCATCCAGGAGAGGAACAGGATCAGTAAAACGAGGGCGGAGCCGATCTTCTGACTTCCTAGGAGCTCCGTCAACCTGGATTTAAACCCCGAGAACATAGCTCACC
>CAZHVH010000113.1:0-8985 GCA_964535855.1 uncultured bacterium | reverse complement strand
GAAATAGGAGGAGACGGGGAACGGGAGACAGGAGGCAGGCTTAGTCCTTCTCCTGTCTCCTGATCTCAGCCAAGATGCCCAAACGTCGTTCAGGGCTAACGCCCGTCGGAGATGCAACTTGATGAGATCATGAGCGATAAACCCTGAGGCTCATCGTAGGGATCGGAGGAGCCGGGCAAGCTCCTCGTTTTGAGGATCAAGTTTCAGCCCCATCTTGGCGAGGCTTTTTGCGTTTTTGATCCATCCCTTCATCTTTCTCATGCAGAGCGACCATTTTCATCCGATCGTGCGTGAGTTTCGTGACTCGGAGAAGTACCTCGCCAGAGTTTCCTGGATTACGGCAAGCCTCGGCGGCTTGTTCAACACGGCGTCTACCTCGGCAGGTACCTCCCCTTCAGCCTTCATCCGAGCTCCCCATCCCGTCATCATGATCACCGCCGTCTCAGGCGATTCATCCTTAACCGTCCTTGCGACCGCTCTGCCATCCACGTAAGGCATCCCGAGATCAGTGATGACCAGATCGAATGGTTCTCCTCTTTCTATAGCTGCTCGAAAGGCATTCAATCCCGTCTCTCCGCCGTCTGCCGTCTCCACAGTGTGTCCCTCGCCTTCCAGCATGTCCTTCATCAGCCTACGCAACAGAGGCTCATCATCGATCACAAGCACCCTGAGCGGCCGTATACTTATGCCCTTCCCCTCTAACTCCTGGGGAGAAGCTTCGATTCTGCGGACGGGGAAGATCAGACGCACGGTTGTTCCCCTTCCCAATTCGCTTTCGATCTCTATCTCGCCCTCATGCCTCTGCATGGTCCCATACACCATCGCCAGTCCCAAACCGGTTCCCTGCTCCCCCTTTGTGGAGTAGAAGGGTTCCAAACATCTCCGTCGTGTCTCCTCATCCATACCTATGCCCGTGTCGGAGACCTCCACAAGGACACTATCGTCGATCAATTGGGTTCGGATCGTGATCTGTCCTCCTTCCGGCATGGCGTCCACGGCGTTGATCACAAGGTTGGTCATGGCTTCCCTTATCTCGCTTTCGATCCCCATGATATAAGGCAGTCCTTTCTGAAGGTCTAATTTCATTTCAATTACGATACCTCTTTCCTGAGGCATATCCCGCCATCTCGGTCTTGTCAGCTCGATCACCTGCTCGGCCATCCGGTTCAGATCGACAGGGAGCAGCGGCTCTCGCTCATCGCGGCTTCGATAGAATTCACGCATTCTTGAGACGATATTAACTATATCCTCTCCCGCCGTCTTGATGATCCTCAGGTACTGTTTGGCGGTATCGCTCAGGTTCGGTTCGTTTCTGAGCATTATGTCGGCGAATCCGATCACAGGGGCGAGGGCATTATTGATGTCATGGGCGATCCCTGAGGCCATCTGTCCGAGCGCTTTAAGCCTCTCCTGTTGCATCATCGCCTCCTGTGCCTGGCGCAGCTCCTCATAGGCGTTCTCGAGATCCAGGTGGAGCTTCGTCTGATACACCGCTAGAGCCACATATTCCCCCAGTTGTCTGAGAAATTCAACTTCACTTTCATCAAAGGCGTTCACCTCGCGGCGTGCCAAGGCCAGCAGTCCGATCGCTTTGTCGTTGGCCATCAGAGGGATGATCAACATCGAGCCTAACCCTGCCTCGGAGAATTTCCGATAACAGGCATCTTTGACCTTTGTCAGATCGGGGGTATGTATGACCTCGCCTCTCAGGGCAGAACGGAGAAGGGTGTTTTCGACGTGAAAGACACGTCCCTCTTCAAACCCCAGTTTCTCCACGATCGGCTGAGCTTTCGAGCCGATCGTGTTCAGCTCTACCGTGTCGCTGGTCTCATCGTAAAACAACACGCAGCCATATTCGATGTTCAACGATCCTTCCAGGTAGCCGAGCATGGTTTGTAGGATGCTTTTCAGATCATGGAGTTCAAGCATGGACCGCACAATTCGATTGAGGATGGTGAGTCGGGAGAGCTGAATCTGAACCCTTTCTCGAGCCCGCTCACGGGCGATGGCCTGGGAGATCCGCCTGGCCACCTTTTCGATCACCCCTATATCGCTCTCTGAAAATCCCTCGGGTTCGCTACAGTAGACACATGCCACACCCAGGAGTTCATCCCCTATGATCAGTGGTGCCAACACGAAGGACCCCGCCTCGATCGAGCCGGCCATCTTGTCCCCACAGGGAAGATCTGTCACGTTCTTAACCACCACGGTCTCTCGCCTGCGGATCACATCGGCGAATCCACCATGCTTTTCATATGGCAGATCCGGAAGCTCAGACGGCACACAGGGTGGGACTAACCTGCCCCGATAGGCATCCCAGAGGAAGATATAGCAGTGGACGTGGGAAAGCTGGGGGATCAGCTCGGCTGCCCTTTCACACACGTTTTGAACGCCATTTGCCTCGCTCAGAGCCATCTCGAGCCTGAGCAGGGCGGAGCTGAGTTTGGCTTCCTCGTTAACCATCTGGAACAGGCGGGCGTTCTCCAAGGCGATAGCAGCTTGACCTGCTAACGTGCGAAAGAAATCCATATCCTCCGCTGAAAATAGCCTGGGATGTGTCGTCAGAAGATGCAGAACGCCTATGGTCTTGCCCTGAACCACAAGGGGAACTCCCAGATATGAGGATAGCCTGTTATCGCGGATGAGATCGTGATGCATCTGGAGACGCGGGTCCTGAGTTAGATCGTATATGATGACCGGTTCCTGGCGATCCACGAACCAATGTAGGAGGCTATCGGCGAGCGTAAAGGCTTCCTCCTCTATGATCGTTCCATTGGGCAGACGCATGGCGAAGAGCCGCATCCTTTTCTCGTCCCCGTTGAACATGCTGAGAGCCACCGCATCCGCTCCCAACTTCCCCGGAACGTTATCGAGAACGGTGTGTATGATATCGCGGATAGACCGACGTGAGATGATGGCCCGATCGATGTCCCGTAGCGTGGTGAGACGCGTGAGCCGTTCCTCCGCCTTTCGAAGCCGACGCACGTGGTCTATCGCCAGAGCGAGCTGCTCGGACAAATTCTGAAGGACCCTGACATCCTGCCTGCCGACGGCCTCATACCAGCGGCTGGCCAACACGATCGTTCCCAACCACTCCATCTCACCATCGGAATGTGTGATCGTCAGCGGAATGGAGACGAGCGTCTGAATCCCCTCATGTTTCTCGAATTCCTCCAGTATTCCCTCCTCATTGATCCTTTCGTGGATCACCTGTGGGAGCGTCATCCAGTCGGGGACTTCATCGATGTGAAAGCTCATGACATGCATACGCAGTTCATCTGAGATCCCACGCCAGGCGCGCATAACGAGGTGATCGCGCTCGACCAGGTGGATCCATCCGAACTCGACGTCCATGAACTCCATCACCTCATCCAGGATAAGGTTGATCCTTTCATCCAGACCCCAGGTGTGCAGGAGGGCGTCAAGTATGCGGGATTGGGTGATGAGCTCGCTGTTTCGCCTCGCCAGCTCCTCTCTCAGCCTATCATGCTCAGCCTTCGTCCGAAGCGCCTCGATCCCATATGCGAGGTTATCGGCCAATCTCATCAGCAGGGCTATCTCATCGTCGTCGAAGGCATCCGGTTCGGCAGCGTAGATGTTCAGGGCTCCGAGGACCCGATCCTCGGCGATGAGAGGTAGCGCTATCGAGGATTCGTATCCCCGTCGGATCGCCTCAGAGCGCCATGGGCGATAGTTGGGATCATGGAGGATATCCCTGGCTACACAGGGCTTGCCCGTTCGGATGGCGGTGCCGGTCGGCCCACGGCCGGTCTCATCCTCATCCCATGTGATCTTAACGCTCTCCAGATATCCATCATCGAACCCCCTTTGAGCCATCGGCCTTACATTTTTCTCACCGTTCTGCTCGGCATAGCCGATCCATGCCATACGATATCCACCGGTCTCCACCACAATCCTACAGATCTCATCGAGCAGACCAGACTCATCGCTTGCCCACATCAGTGCTTGATTACATTCACTGAGCATCTTCCAAGAGCGGTTCGCTCTGATCAACTTTTCGTCCCTTCGTCTCTGCTCAGCCCTCATCTGGCTTTTATGTCGTTCGACGGCATATCGCAGCGATCGGGTTAGGAGATCACCCACTATCCTATCCTTAACCCAATAATCCTGAGCTCCCTCCTCTATAGCCCTGAGGGCGGTCGCCCTATCGTCAACCTCTCCGAGCGCCACGACAGGCACCTGAGGCACCTGTGAGCGCAGCTGGGAGAGAGCCTCAAACCCGTCGATGTCCTGGAGCGATAGATCCAAGAGCACGACGTCTATATCACCACCGGAAAGGCGGCTCATCCCAGCTAGAAACCGCTGGCAGTGTATCAGCTCGAACTGACCGAAGCTCGATCCGGCCAGCGCTTCCCTTAGTATCTCGGCGTTGCCGAGGTCTCCCTCTATCAGCAGAGCCCTAATGATTTCACCTTCCCCCATATACCTCATCCTCCTGATGTTCGGAGGGGCCTTTCTCCTCAAACCGGGATGGGGTATAAGTAATCTCAGAGGGTATTATACCTCAGATGATCCGATCAGTGCAACTTCAACCGATTCTCGCACTTTATCGGTTATCTTCTGGTGTAAACCATCAGCCACCTGCCATTTGGCAATCTCACCGCTCCCGGATCGGCTCCGCCGTCCAATCTGACCCCCTTTTCTACCGTCCATCTCTCGCCGTCATCCGAGATAGCAGATCGCACTCCACCAGGTCCTGTCCCGTAAAACCTCAACCGATCCCCGTCAACCACAGCACATCCCAGGAAGGTGATATCGCCCGTATCCACGTCCGGCAGCCTTCGGAAGTTCAACCCATCCTCCGAGACGGCGTGATATGCCCTGTTCCCCCTCCCTTGGATCGGGGCGTAGTAATGCCACTTGCCTCTGAAGAAGACCACTGCTGGGTCGAGCACATCATTTTTGGGATCGGCGAACCGATCGCCGGGTTCCACCCTGAAATGCAGTCCGTCCTCCGATATAGCTGAAAGCGTCCTCGGACGTTCGCCGCGATGGGGCGAACAGGTGAAATAGAGTCTGAACCTCCCATCCTTCCCTGTTCGGGTGACCGATCTCGTTCGCCATCAGATATTTCATCCTACCGCTTATCCTTTGCACCTCATCCATCCACGTCACCAGCGCCTCCAGGGGAAAACGTTCGCCCCACGGCTGGTAGATCCCGATTTTTCCATCTACCGTCCGCGGGTGGCCGTAACAGTTCCGTATCAGGATCATCGACCAAAGCCCAATCCTCGCCCGGCATTTCGTTGAACTGTGTGAACCCCATCCGCATCATCTCTTGGATCGGGCCGTTTCCCGTAAATCCGTATCGAACATACGGTTCTCCGTCCCACAGAAGCAGATGATTTTCATCGATCTCCCAACGATGGCCGTGATAACTGCCGTGGGACCGCTGGACCGTCTCGCCATAGCTCCAACTTGAGAGGAGCATCACGGCAAGCCAGCAGATGAAACCGATGCGTATCGCGAACGTAACCGCTCACTTCCTCCCACAATTTGACCTGGCTATCGAACGGAATCGAAGTGTCGTGTATCCAGATGGTTCTTATCGAAGATCGTGTTTCCCCAGCGCGAATCCATGCCGTGGAAACGTACCAGATTGAACCCGAACCGCGCCAGTCGATCGCCGGTAGATTTTATCACAAACCGATGCCCTTTCCGAGGGATCACAACATAAGCCTTCGGAATAGAGGAGAAGCTACCACAGCGACGGGAAAAAATGGTTGACAAATCCGGATGTTTTGATCGATAATCTCCTACGGGAGTTCGCTTTCCAGATTCAGGGGCTATAAAGCATATCGCCGAAAAAGCAGGGGTATAGGTATAATTGTAACCGATATAGCCAAATCTTCAAAGCGAGGCCTGATTATCAACCAGTCGGCTGACGCTCTATTCTGCTATTTGCCGCTGCCTTGCAAGCTCGAGTGCACCACTCCGAAGGAGACTGTGATTGAGGGGTTTCACAGGATCATCGACCAGTACGTCGGCACCCAAGTGTCTCATATCTTCCTCAACGTCAACTATCAACGCACCGCATACGCGAGCGAAGTCTGGGAGAGCTACTGGGATGTCCCTGATCCCGAGACCGACACGACCGAGTGGCCCCGGTACGCTTGGCTGGTCCACGAAACAGGGGTTGATCCCTATGCGGTTTGCATCGCGCGTTGCCGCCAGAGGGGGTTCTCGCCGTGGCTCTCCGTTCGGATGAACGACACTCACTACTCCGACGAGCGAGCGAAGATGAGCGCCCTATGGTGGAATCATCCCGAATACCGGTTATCGGGTGCAGGCATGCCACACAACGGGTTCAACTTCAACATCCCTGAAGTGCGCTATCACTATTTAGCGCTCGTACGTGAATTGCTTGAACGTTACGACGCCGATGGCATTGAGCTCGATTGGACGCGCTTCCCATGGTATTTCAAACCAGGCGAGGAAGAGGAGGGATGCAGGAAGCTCACGCAGTTCATGCGTGAATGTCGTCAGCTTACGGATCAGGCGGCCGTCCAGCGCGGTCATCCCGTGGGAATCGCAGCTCGAATCCCAGCAGTTCCGGATTTCGCCCTCGGCCTTGGAATGGATGGTGTCACCTGGGCAAGGGAAGGGCTGGTCGATATACTGATCCTTGCGTCCGTCTGGCGTCCCTCGGACACCGATCAGCCGATCGAGGAATGGCGCAGACGGATCGGTTCGGCCAAGAGACCCTTCATCCTGGCGGCGTGCACGGATCTGTGGATTCAGGGCACGCCCGGCGGTTTACTGATGATGAACGACATCGAGTCCATGCGTGGGTTTACAGCGGCGATGCTTGATCGAGGCGCCGATCAGATTTACCTATTCAATCATTTCCATCACGGCACCTTCTACCGAACGTATGAACTGCCGGATGGGCGTAAGGTAGTGAAGAACGACTACCATGACCTTCTCAGTCAGGCCGCTCAGCTCTCGACCGTGATCGACAAGCCGCGGCGTCACGTTGTAACCTGACATGACCCGGCGCCGCCCGGCGCCCAAAACCCGAAACCGTTGCCGGCCGTGGTAACCGAGCAGCGGTCGGCGGCGTTCCGCATCTACATCGGCCCGAGGCCGGTTGGCGGTCACGTAGTGATCCGCGTCGGGTTAGACAGCCGCCCCGGCTATGAGGCTGCGAGGTTTATCACTCGTCCGAGGTTATAACACCGTCGAGATCTCGCTCAAGTAGGGTGATGAGCAACGGATCATTTGGCTCGAGATCTATGTGATCCCGTAGCAGCCCAGTGTAGCGAGGCATCGTTATCCCGGATGAGGAAGGCGGTGGGACGGGAGAAACTGATGGGGAAGACGCTTCCCGCGCTGATGTTAGGCGTGTATGTGGTGTTTCTCAGCGCGGTGGTCGTCCACCACGAACCCTGGGCGGACGAGGCACAAGCCTGGTTGATCGCCCGGGACTCGGGACTCATCGAGCTGCTCGCACAACGTCTACGCTATGAAGGGCACCCCGCCCTCTGGTATCTGGTGTTGTTTCTCCCCAGCAAAGTACTCCCCTATCGTGCCATCAGCGTGATCTCCGTGTTGCTAGCATCGCTGGGCGTGTGGGTGTTGCTTTATCGCACTTCCTTTCCCCGTTGGTTTCGCCTGCTGCTTCCTTTCAGCTACTTCGTCTTCTACCAGTACGCCGCCATCGCCCGCAGTTACGTGCTCCTTCCCGGGCTGTTCTTCCTCTTGGCGAGCATCTATGAAGAACGCCATGAGCGGGTGGGCCTCTTCGTGTTCCTCCTCTGCCTGCTCGCTTACACCAGCGTGTACACGGCGCTTATGGCGGGATGTCTGTTATCGCTCCATGCGCTGGAATTTTGGCGACGATGGGGGACGTGGTCCTCTCAGGAGAAACGCCGGCATGGCCTCGCGTATGCCGCGTTTGGCGTGATGGCGCTTTTGCTGGTGGCTCATCTCTGGCAGCCGGAGGATTCCTCCTTCGCCCGGGGATATCACCTCAGCCTGTCGCGATTTTGGAGGGTGGGCTGGCAAACGCTTAACGCGATCCTGACGGAGAGGGCCCTCCTCTCCGCGATCATCTTAGGGATCTCGCTCCTCTGGTTCTGGGCACGGGGTATGCTCTCACTGTATGTGATCCCGACGCTGGGGGTGCTGTTCCTCTTTTCGGCGAAATACATGAACTCCTGGCACGAAGGGATTCCCTTTCTCTGGTGGGCGACGGTCATGGGTCTCAGCCTTGCCTCCCGTTCTTCAGGTCGCCTGCCGGGGAAGATGGAGACGTGGCTGAGGGGGATAACGACGATCGCCTGTCTCGTGGTACTCGGTTTCCACCTCTATTGGGCGGCAGCGGTGTCGCTGTCGGACTGGCGAGGTTCCTACTCCGGAGGTGGAGCGGTAGCGCGCTACATTAAGGAGCAGAAGTTAGAGGGGAAGCGCATCTACGCCACCAGTTTCTGGACGACGGCGATTCAACCTTATTTCAGACGAAACATCTTCGCCAACCACAACGTGGGTCATGGTGCAGCCTACTGGCTCTGGGCGCTCGAGAACGGACGGATGGAGGATCGGGAACAGATCCTCCGCGACGCACCGGAGCTGATCGTCATCGGTCGTCCCGGCGATCTGCGTGAGCTGCCCGGTTACCGCTTCGTGGGATTGTTTGAGGGCAATCTCTACTGGAAGGATCGGATCAAGGAGCAGAACCACTTCGGGGTGTTCCGGAGGAAGGAATCATCAGAGCCGTTGCCGTAAAGTCGGAGGGATGCTAAAATAACTGACGGGAGAAAAAACAAGGGGGGATTAAGATGTATAACGGGATTCTGACTATAGCCTTTGTTCTGGCTACCATAGCAGCTTCCGCCTGGTGTATAAATGTGGTGGAAGCCCAGGAGATAGTTACCGATGGATTAATCAGTATCTGGACTTTTGATAGGTCCGATATCGAGGGTAAAACCGTCAAAGATGCCTTCGGAGGTAATGATGGGACCA
>CAZHVH010000112.1:0-9195 GCA_964535855.1 uncultured bacterium | reverse complement strand
ATCGTGGACCCTGGACCTTCCCCGGATGAGATAGTGGTGATGAAGGAGATAAAGAGAAGTATCCTGATGTGTATACACAGCCTACCGAAGACGAAACGTCTGGTCGCCATACTACGCTTCCTCGAAGGAAAATCCTCCGGAGAGATAGCCGAGATAACGGGGTTAACTCGGAAAACGGTCTACAAGTACATCCACCAGATCAGAGAAAGGATAATCGAGGAGGTAAAACTCTGAGGTCTCATCCGTTATATATAGTGCGTGAGATTCTCAAAGGGTGTTTACCCACGTGGAGGCGCAGGATATTATTGCGCCTCTGAACCCTTAAACGGGAGGAGGTTGCGATAAGGTGAAAATCGAGCAGATGTTTGAACATGTAATGGCCGAGCTTCAAAGGCAATACGCCGGTGGAAAGGCTTTGCGGGACTGCCTGACAAACGACGAATTGTGGGATTATTGGGAGGGGAAGCTGAGCGAGGGGGAAAGAAGGAAGATTGAGGAGCACGTCTTTGAATGCCCCGTCTGCTTCGCGGAGTTCGAGAGGATAAGGGATATCGTGGAGGATATCGAGAGGGAGGAGATAAGATCGCAGGGCTCGATCTTAGGAAGGATATCCGAGCTGAGGGAAAAGCTCTCAGCCATCCTCAAGCCGGTGTACGTCGCCAAATCGGATGATCTCATCCCCGCCGCAATAATGGACGATCGGGAGGATATAACCGACTTCGCCATCTTCAGGATTTTGGTCCATCCCGAGGTGGAAGAAGGGATGGTGTCCATGGCGTTCAGGGAATACGAGGACTCAGACAGGTTCGACGGATACCTGGCACATGTGATCCTGACCATTGATGGAAAGGAGCTCGAGCTGTTATCCAGGGTCAGAGGAGCGGAGATCGTCCTCGAGGATGAACGGCTTCCATCCGGAGATACGAAGAAAGGGAACATTTCCAATATCGAGCTGTACCTGAGACGGATGAGCGGAGGACGATGAGGGAGTATGGCTGGCTCTTCGACGAACGGGAGCAGAACCGTCCTTCATACAGGTTGAGGATCGAAAGGACGGTGGATCACGCCGAGTTGGCGAGGTTCACCTTTTCAGAATTCAGCGATCCGATCGGTGCGATCCTTAAGCTCCCTCCCTGGGTGAGAAAGCGGATCAAATCCTACTTTATCCTCGAACTCAAGAGATACCTGCGTCAAAAGCTGGATTTGGACAGATTGACCGTCGGGAGGGCTGCCGATCCTCTCTCCAGAATAAACTCACTCCTCTCATCTCTACATCTGCCTGAACTTTTCCTGAAGGCCCCTGAGATCGTCGAGAGTCTCCCCGAGATGAACCATCCCCCGGTAGCGCCCTCGCCGATCGAGATCTCCTTCGGCTACTCGCCTGACCTGTTTCCGTCCCTGCTCAAAGGGCTCTCCGGGATATGGGGTCTGGATGAGCACAGGACGGCTAAACTCGTGAACGTATTCCACGATCTGATCTCCCCCGCCAAAAGCTGCAGGGTTGCTATCCCCCTGCTCAACCCGAACACTGATGAAGCGAAGATTCACATCGTGGAGGTGACCGTCCGCGACTCGCCCGAACAGCGTCTGATCCTCGAGCCGAGGGAGATAAGAGCGCATGGCAGTTTCGCCAACTCGCTCCGATTGGCCTTTAGGCTGAGCACCTCCCTTCTGGGAAGGAGCTACGAGGTGAGGGTCAACCTTATAGATCTTCCCGCGGAGATCGAACTCATGGGTGAATCGGCCTCATTGGGCGTGGCGATAGCCATCTGCGCCGCCGCCACGGATCAAAGGACCGGCGATCTCGCCGTCACGGGGGTCATCAGGGGCGGAAGGATATGCGGCGTCAAAGGGATACTCACCAAGGTGGAAGCGGCCATCGAGAGCGGATTTAAAAAGATGGCGATCCCCGCCGATAACCTTCCGGAGCTTGAGAAGGCCCACTGCAAGGGGATCGATCTGGTTCCGTTGTCCTCCATCAGCGATATCTTCTCGATTCTAATTGATCCCTGGCGGGAATATCTGAGAGCACTTTCGGAAGCAGTGGAGGTGGAGTCATCACTGAGGACCGCCCTGGGTGAGTTTAAGGGGATCGGGGTGCTGATGGATAGGTTCGGAGGCGAGAGGCGTCGGACAGCCGTCAAAGTGGCGGCCGCCCTCGGCGAGAGGAGGTTGAACTCCCCTCCCGATCAACCCAGACCGCCGCTCCCGCTTATCGTCGGGGGAGATGACCCTAGACTTATGAGGGAATTGGTTTCCGAGGTCTCCCGCTTCGCCTCACCGCCGGGCGAAGAGATGTTGTCGGAGGAGATCCGATCCGGCAGCGTGACCTTCGTGATCTTTCATCCTCAGGACAGGCTCGATCCGAGGTTGTATTCCGAACTCAAAAGGATATCTCCTGGATCGAAGAGGTTGCTGATCTGTTCTGAAAGCGGATGGGAGAGGTTAAAACGCCGATTCGCCGAGGCGGAAAGGATAACCCCCGACGAGTTTCCGACCATCAGATATCTCCCCGGCCGATCCACCTTCCTCGACCCACACAGCGATGAGGTGATATCCAGGCTGATACCATCCAGGATCATCTCGCGATCGGGCGACCCGGACTCCTTCTTCGAGAGGGAATATATCCCACTTGAGGTGAGGGATGTGGAAGGCAGGCTGGTCCCCATGCCGCTTGAGGAGATGGTGAGCGCCGTCGGGAAGGTGATCCTTATCGCCCCCGCCGGCGGAGGGAAGACAGTCGAGCTTCTGAGGCTTTTCGTCAGATCGGCTCAAGGCGAGCTGCCGTTCGCCCCGATATACATGGAAGCCGAGGAACTTATCGTACCGAACGGGGAGATCCGGGGGATAGATCGAACTTTGGCCGACAAATTCGGCGGGGAGATGATCCGGGATGAGCTGCCCTTCACGAGGGACATCCTGCTCCTCATCGATGGACTGGATGAGGCGATGGCGAGGGTTGGATCTCCGGAGAGGATCGCCGATGCGCTCAGGCCGCTGCGGTATCCCCCTTATAGCTCGCTCAGATGCGTCATAGCCCTACGCAGTCAGGGATGGTCGCCGTATCTCACGCTGATCAGAGGGAGGATACCTGAATGGACGGTTTGCCGACTTCTGCCTCCCGGCGATGGCCTGAGACTCCCCATACTCCTCAACTTTTTGCTTCCCTCTTCGGAAGGACCCCACCGCAGGGCGATCGTGTTCAGGAGGTTCTGGGAGGACCTCCTCGCAAGGGAGAGCAGGAGGTTCTCGAAGTTCTACTTCGCCCGATCACCCAAGGGAATGGCGGGCTTTATAAGAAGGTTCCTGGAGATCATCTCCCTCAGGACAGTTCAGGAGGGCAAGACAGGGTTCGACGAGGATCTGGTGGTCGAGGCGATGGAGGATTTCATCCGCGATGAGGTGATTCCCGAAGGGACGTTTCCGATCTGGTGGGCTTATGAGAGGGTGACGGGGCTGGAGGGCGAGGAGATGCTCAAGCCGGTCGGCAGACTGCTCAGCGGCAGAGCGGATAGGCGATCCCTCCGAGAGCTTTATCATCTAGCAAAGGCCATCCCGCTTATCGTGCCCGAGGGGAAAGGCCTCAGGTTCGCACACGAATCGCTTAGGGACTACTGGGCTGCGGAGGGCATAGCGAGGGCATGGGAGGATGGAAGGCCGATTGACCGCTTTCTCCTCTCACCTCATATCTGGGGCGAATCGCTGATCATGGCGGCAGGGCTGATCGGCTCCCCGGACGGATACGTGAGAAGACTGGTCGAGATGGGCGAGGGGGGGATCTGGCTGGCCGCCAGGGCGCTGATCGAGTCGGAGACGATCTCGAAGGAGCTGAGGGGAGAGGTGATCCGTAGGTTATCGAAGCTGTTCGAGACGACGGACGAAGAGCGTAGGATAGAGATGCTGGAGTTAATCGGAGAGCTGCCGAGCGAGGAATCCTTCCACTTTCTGCTAGATAACGGCGAGAGGGCGATCAACTCATCTCCGCTGGTCAGACTGAAGACGTTCGACATGCTCTATAGAACCGTCCTATCTATCACTCCAACCGAGAGCGATCTGAGGAGAATGGCAGATCTGGTGGTAAAGTGGATGTGGAAGGTTAAAGACCCCGCTTACATCAAGCAGAATCGGGAGACGGAGATGGAGACGATGGTCTGGAGGAGGTTGATCGAGAGGGTTAGAGAGAGCGCTTTCAGGGAGGCGATCGAAGATCGAATACATCTCCTCTCCGAAAGCGATGACCTGGATGAGATCGAGTTCTCCAACTACCTCTGCGGATTGATAGGCGGTGAGGAGAGCAGCCGAAAGCTGATGGATAGGGCGTCCGATGAAAGGCTGCCGGCGGAGATGAGATGGGGATGTATGGCGAGGTTGGCCAGGAGCTTCGACGAGAGGATCATATCCCCCATAAGATCGCTGCTCGACGATCTGAGCGCGAGGCCAGAGCACATCCGGCTCGCCGGATGGTATGGCAATGGAGGGATTGATTTGATAAGGAGATGGGCGATGGTGGACACGGCGTTTCACCTCTCCTTCTCGAAGGATGGCAGGGAACTGCTGAGGAGATCCCTCCCTCAGATGCCGGAGGGGATCATCTGGGAGCTTTGGGAGCCGCTGATCGTATCGGGATGGTGCGGAGGGATATGGGAGGAGTTCATCGGGACCGCGCCCGATCGCTCGATAGGAGGACTGTTGATC
The DNA here is from genome assembly GCA_964535855.1 of uncultured bacterium. Classification (GTDB taxonomy): domain Bacteria; phylum Poribacteria; class WGA-4E; order B28-G17; family B28-G17; genus JAGGXZ01. Next base: position 4,500 of record CAZHVH010000112.1, on the reverse strand, counting down.
GCCCTCGCTCAGACGCCCTTCATCCTGGCATTCACGGACGAGATGTGGAGACGGATAGGCGAAAGGGTGAAGGTCAACCCCTATCTTGAGCCGCTATGGGAGAGGATAAGGCGTATAGGTGAGATGTGTGGCAGGGCTCTCCCGAAGCTCGATTTCAAAGCCGCTCCGGAGAGGGGGAAAAGGGCGAGGTGGACGGATATCGCGGACATCAATGAGGTTCAGGAGAGACTGATCGGGATGTGTATGGTCGAGGGCGGGAAGAGATGGAACATGGAGCTTTACGAACTGGTCTCAGCCGTAAGGGAGACAGGAGGCGATCCGATCCGACTCATCGAGGGAAAACTTGATGTGGGAGAGGTGAACGCCGTGAGCATGATGGGGAGATTGGGGGTTTTGACACCCGATGCCTCCAGGGTGGCGGGGGTCCTGATCGACGTGGCTTCGAGCTCAAAGGACCCGTATCTGAGGCGGTGCGCGGTGGAGGAGATGGTCAGATATCCTGAGATCAGGGGGGAGAAGCTATCCATTAGGATGCTGGAGGAGGCGCTGAGCGGAGGGGTAGAGGAGAGGAGGGCTGGTGCTGTGGTGTTGACGCGGATCTACCAGGGCGAGGCGATCGAGACCGTCATCGGGTTCCTCTCGGGCGAGGAGGACCCGATCGTCAGGAGAAAGGTTATCTTCGAGTTCCGTTACTGCCTTGACCCATCGGTCAGGGATGAGGTCCTGGGGTATCTGATCCGCGTTTTCAGGGGAGATCCGGCCTCCACGGTCAGAGGCGAGGCCGTGGTGTGTTACGCCAGGCTCGCCGAAGGGGATGAGCTTGAGGCGTTGCGAGATGCCTTCGAGGACGAGGGAGAACTGCTTTACGGGACGGTCGGCGAGCTGGCGCGGAAGCTTTACGCTCACTTGACCGCCACACCTCACATCGCAGAACCTTGCAATAAGCTTCACATAACCACCCCTGGCTGACTAGCCAAGTATGACCGATAAAAGCACACATTGACCAAAAGAGCGCGACCTTGAAAGCATAATAAGAAGCATGTTAAAATAACATGTCAACTGACATGTTAACTAACATGTTCTTGGGATGAGGCAACGATGAGCAAAGAGGAACTCTTGGAACTACTGGACAGATTAAGAAAGGTAGGTGTGGACTTACGGGAGGTCGAGGTCAAGAGAGCGGAAAAGCGATTACCCAGGCGTATCTGGGAGACCTTGTCCGCTTTCGCTAATTCCGCCGGTGGAGGAATCTTGATCTTCGGTGTAGATGAGGGAAGCAACTTCGATATCATCGGCGTGGAAGATCCCGCCAAATTCCAAGCTGATTTAGCCTCAATGTGTGATAATATGGAACCACCTTTACGCCCTGTGATTGACACTCACGAAATAGAAGGTAGGCGGGTGGTAGTGGCGGAGATACCGGAAGTGCCGTTGGAGCAAAAGCCCTGTTTTTACCGTCCTGTCGGCCTTCCCTACGGAGCTTACATCCGGGTTGCTGATGGCGATCGGCGGTTAACGGATTATGAGATTCATCTGTACCTTTCCTGGCGGCAACGGCCACGCTATGATCGAGAACCTGTTGTCGACAAGACCGCTTCAGACCTGAATCCTGATTTACTCCAGTCTTTCCTTGATCATCTTCGTAGCCGTAAACCTGACGCCCCGTATAGCGATTGGGATGATGAGAGGATCTTGCGTACATTCGGTGTCGTTGTAACACAAAACGGGAGGCTTGTCCCTACGCTTGCGGGTTACCTCTGTTTTGCCGATTTCCCTCAGGATGAGTTTCCTGGTCTTCACCTGACAGTTGTACGATATCCGACCCTTCGTCCCGGCGAGGCGGGCCCTCAAGGAGAACGCCTCCTAGATAACGTCAAAATTGAAGGCAACTTCGTGGAGATGGTGCTGCGAGGGGTCCAGGCTGTTCGGAGAGATATGCAGGTTCGAACGGTTGTTCGAGGGCTTTTTCGGGAAGAGGTTCCGGAATACCCGTTGGAATTTCTCAGAGAGGTTATCGTCAATGCCTTAGCTCATCGTGACTACTCGCCGCAATCGAGGGGCACCCCTGTTCAAGTTCGTCTTTTCCCCGATCGGATAGAGGTGGAGAACCCAGGTGGATTATTCGGGCCGGTTACGGAAGACCGCCTGGGCGAGCCAGGACTCATGGCGACCAGAAACGAAACCTTAATGCGCATCTTGGAGGATCTGCCCGCGGAGCCAGGACGGACCCTATGCGAAAACAGAGGAACAGGGATCGTTACGATGCTGGAAGCTTTAAGGCAGACGGGGCTTCAACCACCTCGGTTTGAGGATCTTCGCACCACTTTCAAGGTCACCGCTAACAATGCGGGCCTGTTAGATGAGAAAACACTCGACTGGCTCAATCAACTCAGGAATATACCGCTCTCCGATACGCAAAGGATCGCCCTCGTTTATGCCCGTCGAAACGGCCGAATCACCCACTCTGATTATCGCCGCCTTCATCCCTCTATGGACCCCGCCTCCATCACCCGTGAACTGTCTGATCTCGTTCGCAAAGGGTTATTAGAGCAACATGGCACTCGCCGATGGACCGTTTATACCTTATCTTCCCCCGCGGAATCTCCAGTTTCCCCCGAAAGATTTTCAAAGCGTGAGGGTATTCTCCGGTTACTGGCGCAGGAGGGAGAGTTAAGCACGAGCGAGATAGCGGATCGTCTTGGATTAAAAGAGACGGTGGTGCGGTACTGGCTTCGACGTCTACGTCAGGAAGGGATGGTGGAGCCAACCACGGATAGCGTTAAAAGCCCAAGGGTGCGATATCGTCTGGTTTCCGTGGATCGAAAGGAAACCTCCCACCAAAATTTTTCCGGGAAATGAGGTAAAAAATCTCCTCCTTCTCCGTTATATATAGTGAAGGGTTCTAAAGGGGCAGCTATGCCGATAATCAAAGCCGACGATACGGTATCTTAAGCCGTAGAGAATAGACTATTAACTTCGCTGAGTAGAAAAACACGGCTTTGCCTAAGCATAAGAAATCTCAGAAAAAGGAGGAATGAATAATGAAATCCCTAATAATCTCAACAATGTTATTTCTTACCATAGGGGTATTTGGTGAAGTAGTTGCAAAACCTGAATTGCTCAAAGAAGCCAGTTCTGGAAGAATATACTGGGTGATGAATGGCAAAAAGTACTACGTGACTTCACCTGACGTGCTATCCAAAATGATAAGTGTTCCCGGCTGGGAGAAACAACGTGTTGTTGATTCCGTGCCTGGAGTTCTGGGACCTGATTTTTATCATAAAGACCAACGTTCTGATGGCTTGCTTATCAAAAGATATGGAAACTACCCGGCTGTTTACCTTATCGAGGGAGGACGCAAGAGAGAATTTGCAGACGAATATTCGTTCGAGAACTTCAAATTTAAGGGAAGATTCTTGGATTGGAACGATATAATCTGGGTTTCACCTGAAGTCTTAAATGATTTTCCTAACGGACAAAGAATAGAGCTCGCACCAATTCTAACTGCACCGTCAAATGGTTCAGAATTTAGTGGCGCCAGTGTAACTCTTCAATGGAAGAGTGAAAATTCATCGTGGAATCATCATCTTCAAGTGGATGATAGCTCTGATTTCATTTCACCCATTGTTGACGGTATTTACCCCTCATCAAGCCATGCGGTAACTTTATCGCCAGGTAAATACTTCTGGCGGGTGCGAGCAGAGAAAAACGGAAGACAACCGAGTAAATGGTCAAAAACAGGATATTTCGAAATAAGACAAGCCGAGCACAAAATTACAATCGTAAATGGCCCAACAGCTAATCCGAGTATCGTTGATTCCGGAGGAAGCGTTAGTTGCAGTATATCCGCTGTTGATTCTTTGGGGCATAGCTTATCCTACATTTGGAATGCACCGGTAGGGTGGTTTGACAATCCGAACTCCCCGAATACTATCTGGCATGCGCCTCAAAATACAAGCGGTTCTATTAAAACTTACACCCTAACAGTAACTGTGAGATGCTCTGAAGGTAAAACAGCGACCGGGGAAGTTCAGGTGAGTGTGAGATCCCAAAGTAAGAAAACCAGCGTTATTACTGTTCAGCTTTCCAGCGATAAGATAACTCTAGGAGATGTGATCACCATATCTGGCTCAATTAATCCTCCTCATAGTGCCAATGTGACATTGAAATTCTTCGCCCCTTCTGGAGCATCAATTGATAGGGGGACCGTAGCAACTTCAAGTGGTAATTACACGTATGAGTTTGAACCTGATCACGCAGGTAAGTGGCAGGTAACAGCGAGTTGGGATGGAGACAGCGATCATGAAGGTGCCACCAGCAATATTGCTTCTTTCAATGTAAAGAGAGCTCCCAGCAAGATAAGAATTACACATGTTGATAGGAGTATTATGTTAGGTGATCCGGTCACTATAGAAGGAGAAATTAAAATTTTAAAGAGGAACATTGCTGATTGACTGACAAAACTTGGCTCAAATACAGGATGAAGGCAATCATCAAGCA
>CAZHVH010000111.1:0-9201 GCA_964535855.1 uncultured bacterium | reverse complement strand
TATCCTGAAATATATCCAGTAGCGATTCTAACACAGATTCGCTTCCCCGTCAAGGACTCGCCACGGTTAACCGCTTGACAGGCAGGAGGTGGGCATATTATAATGCGGTTAAGAGTTACGCTTTACAATGACCATAAATGACGACAAATGACACCCTACAAGCGGGAGATCAAGCTCAGCGATATAGGCGAGTTTCCACTTATAGAGAGGATATCCTCCCTCCTGAGCTGCTCTGATGAAGATGTGATATGCGGTATCGGGGATGACGCCGCCGTTTTGGATATGGGAGGGGAGAGGGTGTTGCTCGTGACGATCGATTCGCTCGTCGAGAACATACACTTCACCTTGAGAACACACACGCCGTGTCAACTGGGATATAAGGCGATGGCCGTCAGCCTGAGCGATATAGCGGCCATGGGCGGGGAGCCAAAATACGCCCTCGTCTCCCTATCCGCACGTCCCGATCTGAAGGTTCAGTTCGTCGAGGAGATCTACGAGGGGATGGAGCAGATAGCCCGTGAGGCGGGTGTGAGCATCGTGGGGGGGGACACGACCGGTTCCGAAAGCCACCTCTTCATATCGGTGGTCGTGATCGGCGAGTGCCCAAAAGGGGAGGTTATATACAGATCGGGGGCGAGGGTCGGAGACGTCGTGATCCTCACCGGTACGGCGGGTGATTCGGCGGCGGGGCTGAAGCTGCTATCGGGCTCGAAGGCTCCCTCCCTCTCTCAGGAAGAGATCGGGTATCTCAGGACGAGACATCTGATGCCACGGCCAAGGCTTCGCGCCGCCAGGAGGATAGCCTCCCTCAAGCTCGCCAACGCCATGATAGACGTGAGCGACGGGGTGTCGAGCGAGGTGGGACATATCTGTCGATCCAGCCATGTGGGGGCGGAGATCTATGCCGAAAGGATGCCGATATCGGAGCCGACCCGCAAATTCGCCTCCGACCTCGGGATCTCCCCCCTGAAACTGGCCCTGGACGGTGGGGAGGATTACGAGCTCCTGTTGACCGCCCCTGAGGAGAATGTAGAGAAGATCAGATCGGCGCTGAGGGAGCTGAACCTCGATATCTCGGTCATCGGAAGGATACTCCCATACGATAGAGAATGTGTGCTTAAGGACGGGAAGGGGGAGTTCAAGCTGAGACAGGGCGGCTTCACGCATTTTCATCCCTCGTCATCTGAATTAAAAGGAGGGTAAGAGGATGGAGCTTCATGTCTGTAGTTTGCTTGGCGTTCTGGCGCTGACAACCGCTATCTCGGCGGCATATGCCGGATGGCAAGTGTGGACGACGACGGAGACGAAGCGTGTGCTTCGTGAGGAGCCCGCCGGAATGGGGCTCGCCGTCAGATTGTCGGCCGCCCGCAACGAGTGGGAGGGCTTTCAGATCCTGATGCGCTCCGACGAGCCCGTCAGAGACGTGCGCGTTGAGGTGAGTGATTTAAAGGGGCCAAGCGGAGCCACCATCGGGATCGATCACGTCCGGATTTATCGACAGCATCAGTTTCATCTGACCCAGGGCACCTATCGTAACGAACGATTCAGGCCGGGATGGTATCCCGACCCGTTGATACCCCTTAAACACCCTTTAACGCGTCAGCCCCTCAGCGGAGGACGGTTTACGGCGGTGCCCTTCGACCTGCCCGCCGATGAGACCCATGGATTCTGGGTGGATATCTACGTCCCGCCTGATGCTCCAGCGGGGGAGTATCAGGGGGTTTATAGGGTGAGCGGAAAGGGGCAGGGAAGCGTGGAGATGCCCGTCACGCTCACCGTATGGGACTTCACATTGCCGCGAACGTTCACCCTACAGACGGCGCTGGGTTCGCCCGCCGACCGAATGCGGGGATACTACCGGGAACGGGCGAATGCGGGGAAGGAGAAGGAGCCATCGGATTGGGAGGCGGTGGAGGCCCAGTGTGCCGCTTTGCTCAGCGAACATCACATCAACGCGACCCCACCCCGAAGGCTGCTTACACCCCGGGCCCAGCCCGACGGCACCTTCCGATTTTCACCCGAGCAGGTGAGTGCCCTGAGGGATTTCGTGGACCGCTACCACGTCAACGCCCTTCAGGTCCCACATCCCTCCAGCGTGGTCAAGGATCCTGAGGCTGAGCGTGAGAGGTTGTACGCGTGGCTTGCCGCCTTTGATCGCCTCTCCGAGGAGCTGAATCGTCCTCATATCCTCCTCTACACCTATCTGAAGGACGAACCCAACTCGTTGGAGGATTACCGTTACGTGCAGAGATGGGGACGGATCATCCGTGAGGCGAAATCTGCGGTGAAGGTGCTGGTGGTGGAGCAGACATGGACGGCTCCCGGGTTCCCCGGCGCCGACAGCGCCTGGGGTGACCTTTACGGCGCTGTGGACATCTGGTGTCCGCTGTTCTCGCTGTTCCGCCCCGAACCAGCGGCGAAACGGCAGGCGTTGGGTGAGATAATATGGGCCTACACGGCATTGTGTCAGGGGAAGCCGACCCCGTGGTGGCATATAGATTATCCGCTGCTCAACTACCGCGTGCCAGCATGGATCGCCTGGCGGTATCGCATCAGCGGTCTGCTCTACTGGGGCGGCATGAGTTATTGGCGGGAGGTGGAGGACCCATGGGTTGAAGCTCCGTTCTACAGCGGCAGAGGCGGGCTACAAACGGGCAGGAGAGGACGGATCTTCTGGGGCGAAGGCAGCCTTGTCTACCCTGCCCGTGCCGTAGGATACGACGGCATTGTCCCCAGCCTACGCCTGAAGGCCCTGCGCGATGGGATAGAGGACTACGAATACATGGCGATCCTTGAAAGATCAGGTCTGGCAGCGGAGGCGGAGAAGGTGGTGCTCCCGCTGGCGGAATCTTGGTTCAAATGGGAGACGAATCCGTCGGCGTATGAGACCGCGCGCGCTCGCCTGGCGCAGCTTATCGTTAAAGCACAACGCTCACGTTGAGGTATAACCGGCCATGGATGTTGAGATCATAAGGGGCAGAAACGCCGTCTTGGAGGTTCTGAGATCGCCAAGCAGGCATGTCATAGAGCTGATCGTCCGTAAATCATCGAACGATCCTAGACTCAGAACGGCCGTTGAGATCGCCCGAAGGAGGGGGATCAAGGTCGTCTTTCAAGGGACAGAGGAGCTCGACAGATTGGCCGAGGGCCGGAAGCATCAGGGGATAATCGCCATAGCCTCCCCGATAAGATACATTCCACTTGAGGAAATCATCGATAGGGCCTTTCTATCCGAAAGGGAACCTCTGATCGTGGTTCTGGATCACATTCAGGATCCGCACAACCTGGGGGCGATAATAAGGACGGCCGAGGCGGTCGGCGCGCATGGCGTGGTGATACCGAAGAGGCGCGCTGCCGGCGTCACCCCGACGGTCGTTAAGGTCTCATCCGGGGCGACGGATCATATCCCAATAGCAAGGGTATCGAACATCGCGATAACCCTGGAAAGGCTGAAGGAGAGGGGGATCTGGGTCGTCGGCCTCATACCGGATGCCGAGCAGACCATATACCAGATCGACATGACGGTGCCGCTCTCCTTAGTCATCGGCTCGGAGGGCAAAGGGCTGAGCAAACTCGTCTCAGAAAGATGCGATATGCTGGTTTCGATACCTATGTTCGGCGATATCGGATCGCTCAACGCCTCGGTGGCGGCAGGGGTGGCCCTCTATGAGGCCGTGCGACAGAGGATCTCTAGCCCTCAGGGACGTCTATCTCATACTCCTTGATCTTCCGCCACAGCGTGTTACGACCTATCCCGAGCTGTTCCGCCGTCTTGGATCTGTTCCCCCTGTTTCGCCTGAGAACCGCCTCGATATATCTCCTCTCAAGCTCCCTTAGCGTATATTCCCCTTCCAACCCCTCGACTATCAGGTCGAGGAGGATATCTCCGGAACCCTTCCGCAGTGTATCCGGCAGATCATCCGGGCCTATGATCTGATCGTGGGAGAGCAGAACCGCCCTTTCGATGGCGTTCTCAAGCTCTCTGACGTTCCCCGGCCAATCGTAGCTCAGGAGCATCCTGCGGGCCTCGGGCGATATCTCCCTGATCTCCTTTTTCAGCTTGGCGCTGAACCGTTCCAGGAAGTGTTCGGCGAGCGGGAGTATGTCGTCAGGACGTTCCCTGAGCGGCGGGATCTCAATCATCACCACGTTCAACCTGTAGAAGAGGTCATCCCTGAATTTCCCCTCATCGACGAGGCCTTTGAGATCTTTGTTCGTCGCCGCTATGACCCTCACGTCGATGGGGATCGTCTCGTTGCTGCCCACCCTTCTTATCCGTTTCTCCTCGAGAACTCTGAGCAGCTTGACCTGCATCGAGAAGGGTATCTCGGCTACCTCATCGAGGAATATGGTCCCGCCGTCCGCTTCCTCAAACAATCCCTTCCTATTATAGCTAGCTCCCGTGAAGGCGCCCTTAACGTGTCCGAAGAGCTCGCTTTCGAAGAGCGCCTCAGGGATGGCCCCGCAGTTGACGGGGACGAAAGGCCCCTCGGCTCTGTGGCTGTGGGTGTGAATCGCCTTGGCCACCAATTCCTTGCCCGTCCCGCTTTCACCCTGGATGAGCACTGTGGTGTCGGTCTTGGATACAACCGAGATCATCTCGAAGATCCGCTGCATGGAGCGGCTTTTGCCTATTATGTTGCCGAGCTTATACCTCTCCTTAACCTGTGATCGGAGGTTCCTCACGGCTTTGCGAAGCATTTTGTGCTCGACGGCCTTTCGAACATGCAGCAGCAGATCGTCCGGATCTATAGGCTTGGTCAGATAATCGAAGGCGCCGAGCCTTATGGCCTCGACGGCCGATTCTATGGAGCCGAAGGCGGTGAGTATTATCACCTCGGTCTCGGGCGAGATGCGTTTCGTCTCTCTCAACAGCTCCAATCCGCTTCCATCGCTCAGCCTCAGATCGGTCAGGGCTAGATCATAGACCTCACCCTCGATCTTCCCAATCGCCTCCTGGACGGTCGCCGCCTCATCCACCACATATCCGCGGCGTCTGAGGAGCATCGAGATGGTCAGCCTCATGGATTTCTCGTCATCGACTATGAGTATCCTGCCCTTCACCTTCCCCCTCCGAACCTCTTATCGGAAGGAACACCTTGAAGGTAGCACCCCTTCCGGGTTCGCTTTCGACCTCTATTCTCCCGTCATGCTGGTCGATGATCCTCTGCGCTATCGAAAGGCCCAGGCCGGTCCCCTGGGGCTTATCGGTGTAGAAGGGGACGAAGATCCTGTCCATCTTATCCGGCTCGATCCCGATCCCCGTGTCGGAGACGATCAGACAGATCTCATCCTCTACCCTTTCGGAGCTCAGGGTCAATCTTCCGCCCTCCCTCATCGCCTGAAGGGCGTTGAGGATGATGTTCAGAAAGACCTGTTCCATCTGATAGGGGTCCACCTTTGTCGGTGGGAGGTCTGGATCGAGCTCCTCGACGACCTCTACGTCTCGAAACAGATCCGGATTATATCTCAGCACCTTCAGGGCGTCGCGGAGGATCTGGTTAACGTCCAACAGCTCGAACTTAGGGGCTTTCGGCCTTGCGAAGGTCATGAAATCGGAAATCAGCGTTTCCAACCTTCTCGACTCCCTCTCGATCGTCTCCGTCAGCACCCTGTACTCCTCATCCGAAAGCCCATCCCTGTGTTCCCTCAGGAGCCTTGCTGAGGCCATTATGGAGCTCAGCGGATTCCTTATCTCGTGGGCCAATCCGGCCGCCATCTCTCCTACTATGGCCAGCTTTTCCCGTTTGATGAGCTCTTGCTCGATCTTCTTGAGATAGGTTATATCCCTGGATATCTCGATGACCCGTTCGATACCCCCATCGGGCCCTATCACCGGGAAGCCGGTCACCTCGAACACCCGTTTCTGGCCGTCAGGTCCGACCACCTCTCTGGTATCCCTGAACATCCGATTTGAGGAGAAAACCTCCTCGACGATACAAGGATGGCAGGGTTTGCCGCCGTGAAACACCTCATAACATTTCAATCCGATGATTTCCTCTCGTTTTCTCCCGATGATCTCCTCGGCGGCGCCGTTAACGAAGATTATCCTCAGTTGGCTATCGACTATCTTTATAACGTCCTGGATGCTATCGAGAACGAGCTTGAAGAACTCCTCCGATATGATCACCCTGACATCTCCACGCCGCTGACCGGTGTCCCGCAGTCAGGGCATTTTGAATGGCGTATCCTGTTCTGAACAACCCTGAACCCGAAGCGTTCCACCAAGAGGGCTCCACAGTTGTGACAATAGGTGTTCTCACCTGGGTCTCCGGGGACATTTCCGGAATAGACGTATCTGAGCCCTTCCTCAAGCCCTATCTCGCGGGCCATCTGGATGGTCGAGATGGGAGTGGGATGTGAATCGAGCATCCTGTAATCCGGATGGAACCTCGATATGTGCCATGGGGTCTCCGGACCGAGCTCCTTGGAGATAAATCCCGCTATGTCCCTGATTTCCTCCTTCGAGTCGTTGAATCCGGGCACGAGCAGGGTGGTCACCTCAACCCAGATACCGAGTCTCTTCATGGCCTTGAGCGATTCCAGCACCCCCTCCAGTCTACCGCCCAGCTTCCTGTAGGTCTCATCGCGGAAGGATTTAAGATCCACGTTGGCGGCGTCGAGATATTCATCTATCGTCTCAAGGGCCTCTACAGTCATAAAGCCGTTCGTGACGAAGATGTTGTAAAGGCCCTCCTCGTGGGCGAGCTTCGCCGTATCGTAAGCGTATTCGAAAAATATGGTCGGCTCGGTATACGTGTAGGATATGCTCCTGCACCGATAATGTTTGGCCGTGGCGACGACGTCCTCAGGCGGGAAATCATGCCCCCTTATCTTCCCCTTTGGATCCTGAATCTGTGATATCTGCCAGTTCTGGCAGAACGGGCATCTGAAGTTACATCCCACCGTGGCTATGGACATCGATGCTGACCCGGGCGCCAGATGGAAGATGGGCTTCTTCTCTATCGGATCGACATGAGCAGCGATGGCTTTGGCGTAGACCAGCGAGTAAAGCGTGCCATCTCGGTTTTCGCGCACCCTACATATTCCCCTCTGGCCATCGGGGATTGAGCATCTGTGATTGCAAAGGCCACATCTGACCCTATCGCCGTCCAGTTTTTCGTAAAGCATAGCCTCTTTCATCGGATGCCCCCCTTATCTCCTGCGATTATCCTAACATACATCCCCTGTTATGTCAACCTGGCGTTATGACCTTCAAGATCACAGGGAAGATAAGGAGATAAGCCGGGGATAGGGATCATGTTGACATTAATTTCGGCTCATGTTAGCATATGTGCAAGACAAGGGCTTTGCGGTGGAAATATGGGGTTCTGGGGCAAAAGGGAGAGAAAAGAGGAGATCTTCGTCGGCTTCGCCGATGAGATCGGCATACTCGACCTTCAAGGCATCGAGGAGTATCTCCAGGACGAGAACGTTAGGAAGGTATATCTGGTGGCGAGAAAGCCCCTGGGCGAAAGGGTGCTCGAATACCTGAAGACCCGCCCCGTCCTCCAGGGGAAGATCGAGTTCAGACAGGCCAATGGGATCAGGGGTGAGGTCAGAAGGATCAAGAAGACGAACTCCCGATATAGGATCAGGGTCTACGATCTGAGGGAGTTCGGCAAAAGGGCGATGAGCCTGGACCCATGTTAAGGAGGTTGAGATATGGCCTTTGGGATATTCGTTCTCTCACTCGTCTGGTTCTTCGTTATGTACAAGCTCTACGGCGGGTTTCTCTCCCGCAAGGTTTTCAAGCTGGACGATTCGAAGACCACGCCGGCCCATGAGCTGAGGGACGACGTGGATTACGTGCCGACAAACAGGTGGGTGGTTTGGGGACACCATTTCACCTCCATAGCTGGTTTAGGCCCGATAGTCGGCCCGGCCATAGGGATAATCTGGGGGTGGGTGCCGGCCGTGCTGTGGGTGACGCTGGGGACAGTTTTTCTGGGTGCGGTGCACGATTTCTCCGCTTTGGTCATGTCGCTCAGGAATAAGGGGATGTCCATAGGTGAGATCACCACACGGATCATCGGCAAAAGGGCCAAGTATCTCTTTATGGGCATAATCTTTCTGGAGCTGTGGGTGGTCATAGCGATCTTCGCCATGATAATGGGGGTTCTGTTCAAGATGTATCCCAGCTCCGTCTTTCCCGTGTGGATGGAGATACCGATAGCGATAACCCTCTCATACATGGTTTTCAGGAGACGTAAAAGCCTGGAGCTATGGTCGTGGATAGCGCTTTTGGCGATGTATGTCACGGTGGTCATAGGCGTCTTCATACCGGTGAAGATCCCAGGCGAGCAGGCGGTTGTGATCTGGATCGTGATCCTGATGATCTACGCCTATGTCGCCTCCACGCTGCCCGTCGAGACCCTGCTTCAACCGAGGGATTACATCAACTCGCATGAGCTTCTGGTTGCGATGTTTTTGATCTTCCTGGGAGCGGTGCTAACCTTCATCCGCGATCCCGCCCATCTCGGTTTCACCGCCCCGGCCCTCAACCCATCGCCCAGCGGAGCGCCTCCGATCTGGCCCTTTCTGTTCGTGACGATAGCCTGTGGGGCGATCTCCGGATTCCACTCCCTCGTCGCCTCCGGAACCTCGTCGAAACAGGTCGATAAGGAGTCCGATTCGAGGTTGATCGGATACGGGGGGATGATCGCTGAGGGAATACTGGCTTCGCTGGTCATCCTGGCAGCGGCGGCCGGTTTCGGAGCTGTGGGGAAGGGCCTTGATGCCGGATCAGCCGCCTGGGCCGCTCATTACAAGGACTGGACCGCGGCGAGCGGGCTGGGGGCCAAGATAGGGGCTTTCGTGACCGGATCCGCGAACATGCTCGGATACGTCTTCGGTCACAGTAAATACGTGCGTGAGCTGATGATGACCATCATGGGCGTCTTCATCGTCAGCTTCGCCGGCACAACCCTCGACACGGCCACCAGGGCTCAGAGATACATCATACAGGAGTTCGGACGGAGCGTGAGATGGAGATGGCTGACCGGCAAACACATCGCTACAACGATCGCCGTTGCCTCGGCCTTCGCCCTAGCGATGGTTAAGCCCGGAGGACAGGGAGCGCTTATACTCTGGCCGCTTTTCGGAACCATAAACCAGCTCCTGGCCGGCTTGGCGCTCACGGTGGCCACCCTCTATCTGGCCTTCAGGAGGGCTAAACCATGGGTGACCGGCGTACCGATG
>CAZHVH010000110.1:0-9218 GCA_964535855.1 uncultured bacterium | reverse complement strand
GCACGTGCCATCTCGCCGTCAGCAACGGATCCCCGTCACGAAAGATGAATCTCAACAGGAGAAAATCGGGAGATTACGTCGCGCAACGAAGCTGTTGTGCAACGGTTGTGTTTCACGAAACAGAGATGACCATGTTATCAATGAGGCGGGTGGTTCCGATGAAGACGGCCAGGGCCACCAGAACCTCCCCTTCTATCCTATCCACTTTCTCCAACGTCTCGGAGTCCACTATCTCGATGTAGTCTATCCTAGCGAGCGGCTCGGATTCGATCAGTCTGCGCATCTCAGATATAATTCGATCGGCACTTCTCTCGCCCGCCTCCACGAGGCTTCGGGCCAAGTTCAAGGACCTCCAAAGGACAAGGGCCGCCTTCCTCTCCTCCGGGGAAAGATATTCGTTCCTCGAGCTCATGGCCAGTCCGTCCGATTCTCTGACCGTGGGAACGGAGATGACCTCGACGTCGAAGTTCAGATCCCTCACCATGCGTTTGATCACCCTGAGCTGCTGGGCGTCTTTCTCGCCGAAATAGGCCTTATGCGGTTTGACTATGTTGAAGAGCTTGGCGACCACGGTTGTAACGCCGCGGAAATGCCCGGGGCGCTTGGCACCACAGAGCACCGATGTCAGCGTCCCGGTCACCTCGACATATGTGGCGTATTCGGGTGGATACATATCCTCGACCGATGGGGCGAAAAGGAGATCGACGCCCTCCTTCTCGGCCTGTTTCCTGTCCCTCTCGAAATCCCGGGGGTATCTCTCGTAATCCTCGTTCGGCCCGAACTGGGTGGGGTTGACGAAAAGGCTGACGACGAGGAAATCGTTTTCTTCTCTCGCCCTGCGCATCAGCGTCAGATGTCCCTCATGGAAATAGCCCATGGTGGGGACGAGTCCGATACTCTTGCCCTGAAGACGCACCGTCTCGCAATGCCTCTGCACCTCCTCAGGCTTACTCAGAACCATCATGATTTCACCTCGTATGACCTGAATAAAACCTCTATGGGATGTATCGTTTTCAGTCCCGTGGCCTGCTCTATCTGTAACCTACAGGTGCCGCAGCTCGATATGACGATCTCAGCACCGCTGGAGAGGATCTGCTGGAAAAGCGGTTCTCCGGCCTTCAGCGACAGGTCGTAATACTGTTTTTTCATTCCGAACGTCCCTGCTATCCCACAACATCTATCAGCCACGGTTGTAATCTCCAGTCCCGGTATCCGTCTCAAAATCTCCAACGTTCTGTCCTCACCGAGCGCTTTGAGATGGCATGGTATCTGATATGCCGCCTTCATATCGATCGGATTGAACTCCTCCACCAGCTCGCCTCTTTCCTTCAGATCGACCAGGAATTCGAATATGTAATGACAGTGCTCCGCTAGCTTTTTGGACCTCTCGTCGTCCAGTATCTCCGGATACTCCATCCTCACAGCCAAGAGACAGCTCGGTGCGCTGAAGAGTATCTCGAATCCCTCATCGACCAATTGGGAAAGGATATCCACGTTCTCAAGGATATCACCCATCGACTCCTCGATACCGCCCATCGTGATCTTAGCCACATTACAGCATTTGGTCTTCGGGATGTAAACCTCATACCCATGTCTGCGCAACACCTCAACCGTCGATACCCCCTCGCCGGCCGGATCGTTGTAATTGGCGTAGCATCCGGCGAAATAGGCCACCTTTCTCTCCCCCGTCGGCTTACGCCTCGGATATCTCCTGGAAAGGGTCATGAACCTGTACTTGGGCATCCTCCTATCCCTGTGTATCCCGAGGATCAACTCCATCAGCCATCTGATCGGTTTGATCTGCATCGTCAGATTGGCCAGGGGAGCGAAGGTGGTGGCGAGCGGAGCGATTTTCGAGGCGTTGCCCAGGAACAGGTTCTGGATCGAGAGGCCGTGTTCGCGCACATATACAGCCCTTGCCTCAAGACAGAGCCTCGGGACGTTAACCAACGCCGGGCATTCGCTCAGACATCGCTTACAGTTGTAGCATAGATCCATCACCGATTTGAAATCGTCGGAGGTCAACATCTCAGAGGGAAGATCGCCTGTGAGAGCAGCCCTGATGAGGTTCACCTTGGCACGGCTGGCTCCTTTCTCCTCCCCCAGAGCGCCGAACACCGGACAATACGACCGACATGTGCCGCAGCCGTCGCATTTCTCCAGCTCTTCGTGCATCCTCTCCTGGTCAAGCCTCGATCCGGTCTGGACGTATCGATATTCCGGTCCGTAACGCAGGTTGTCGGTGAACCCTTTGCCCTCCTGAGGGATGATCTTGCCGGGATTAAGCACGTTGAAGGGATCAAACAGGCGTTTGACCTGGAAGAATAGATCGTAAAGCTCGCCGAACTCCTTTCTGAGAAAGGGCGTTCTCAGCAATCCATCGCCGTGTTCGCCCGAAATCGACCCTTCCATCTCCACCACGAGCGAGAAGGTCTCCTCCGCTATCAGCCGCATCTTCTCGATATCCGATGGATCCTTGGGGTTCAATAGAGGCCTGACGTGAAAGTTGCTATCTCCGGCATGCCCTATCGTGCCCACGCGAACGTCATATCTCTTCAGTATCCCCCAGAGCTTATCGAGGAACTCGGCCAATCTTTCGGGAGGAACCGACACGTCCTCGATGAAGCGCAGCGGCCGTTTCTCCCCTTTTACCCTTCCCAGGATGGCTGAACCGGCCTTTCGGACCCTCCAGAGCTTGTCGGCCTCATCCTGATCACGGGCGGGCAGGAAATCGGTAATCAGCCTTTCCTCTCTCAGAGATCGTCCTGCCTCTTCGAGCTTTCGATGAACCTGATCCGAATCCTCGCCGTCGAACTCTATCAGATATACCATCTCAACCTTTTCAGGTAGGAATCGTCCCAGCTCCCTTTCCCTCATGCGTACCAGATCCACGACCAGCCCGTCCATCACATCTATCGCGCTAGGGCCGAGTTCCAGCAGAATCGGCACGGCTATTCCGGCCTTAACGACATCGTCAAAATATGCCATCGCCACCGCCTTGTGCTTCGGAAGATCGACGACGCGTAATTTGGCTTCCGTTACGATGCATAACGTCCCCTCAGATCCAACGATCAGCTTCGACAGGTCGAACATCCCATTCCGAATCAGGTCGAAGATGTTATATCCGCTTGAGCTTTTGGCCTTAGGCCGATATCTCTCGATAAGATCCCTGTTTTCAAGGGCGATCCTTTTAAGGCCCTCATAGACCTCCTGTTCAAGCGAACCGGGCCTGCCGGGAAACTCATCGGGTATAAGCTCCAGCCGAACGGGCTCGGTTCGTACCAGATCCCCGTCTGAGAGCACCGCCTCAAGCGATAGGACGTAATCCTTCGTGGTTCCATATTTGACCGACCTAGCTCCGGAAGAATTATTGGCGATACCCCCTCCGATGGTGCTATAGGCGCTGCTTGAAGTATCGGGCGGGAAGAACTTGCCATACCTTTTAAGCTCCCCCTGTAGGACATCCTGGACGACACCGGGCTGGACAACGGCATATCCCTCATCAGAGTTGACCTCGATTATACGGTTCATGTATTTGCTCAGATCGACGATCAGGCCGTCATTTACCGCCTGACCGGCGAGGCTGGAACCGGCTCCCCTTGCCGTAAGGGGTATCCTCTGATCGGATGCATATTCGGCGAGCTTAACCAGATCGTCGACGCTTTTCGGATATATCACCCCGATCGGCTTGATCTTATAAAGACAGGCGGCGGTGCTGTAGATCGTTCGGGTTATCTCATCGAACCTCACATCGCCGCTTATGAGCGTTTTCAGATGTCTTTCCATCCTGTCAGGATCAATCATCTTCCATCTCCTTCGATCGCCTCTGCCACTTTGTTGAGCAGTTCACACACGTGATAGCACCAAAATGATAACATTCAAGGGCTACATGTTACAAGTACGCTCTGTGATAAGCCCTCTTCAATCTCATCCAGTGGGTTCAGCGGGCGGCGGGGTCATGAGCCATTTCAGGTTAAACTCATAGTGCTGACGGCTGCTTATGAGATGTATAACGCCATCAGGGGTCTGACACGCAGCGAGATACCCTTTGGGTTCAGCCGTGCTGAACCCCATGATAAACGGACGGCCATCCGTCGTCTCAACCAATCTCCCCGGCCCATCATCGCTTACCAGGCGACGATACGGCCACGTCTCACCTTCATCCAACGATAAGGCGGCGAACATGCCCGATATGATCCTCTCCCCGCCCGATTCATCCACGATAGGCATCTCATCGGCAAAGGAGACGAATAGGATCGGCCCTTCCCTTAGCCTCATCAAAACCAATCTCTGGCCTCCGCCTATCGGCGGGAAGGGGCTTGGACTGTAGGCCCAAGTTTTACCCATATCAGAGGAGATGCTCTTAGGCATCATCCCGTCTATATCATCGCCTCGACCGAACGCCAAAAGCCTTCCGTCTTTGAGCTGAACCACGCCGGCGTGTATTCCGGCTATCGTTCCACCGGGGTCCTCCCAGGATTTTCCCCCGTCTTTGCTTATCCATAACGCCGTTCCGCCGCTTCCCGTAGTGGAGGCATCGCACGGGAGGACGATGTAACCCTCCAACGTCCTTATCACGGATGGGATCGGCATGTGACGGATGCCGTGATCGGGGACGATCAGGCGAGGCTTGGACCAGGTGACGCCGTTATCTTTAGATGTACGCATTACGATCGCCAAACTCCCCCAGGTTGCCGCCACGGACAGCCCCGAAAAGTGGTAGATCGTTTCCTCGCCGTCGAACCAAAGCGCTGGAGCGTGGTCGTTTCTGTCTGGGACATCCCAGAAGGGGGTAGCGGGCTCCCACTCCTCCTCCCCGTACCGCAGACGGCTTACAGCTTGAGCGAGCTCCCTTCCCTTCTCCTCGACGCATGTGTACCAGATGGCCAACAGATCGCCGTTTGGACAGTAGGTTATGGCAGGGTCGTGATTGTGATGGGCAAAAAGGGGACCGTTGGATTGAGCGGGGATCCTCACGTATTTCCGAGGGCCCCTGAAGTAGGGTTTATCCGGATCGGGTCCCTTCGACCAATCGACCTTCACCTGTTTGACATCACACTGATACGCCTGCGGCGGAGGAATGGGAAGCGGCTTGGTGTCGGGCAGCTCGCCTATGACCACCCTGAAACCGATCAGCCAGTGTTTATCCTCAGGTATCGCGCCCGATCGATTTGCCGATCTCAGATAGTAGATCTCCGTCCCATGGCTGCCTC
This sequence comes from uncultured bacterium, assembly GCA_964535855.1. GTDB lineage: Bacteria > Poribacteria > WGA-4E > B28-G17 > B28-G17 > JAGGXZ01. Next base: position 4,005 of record CAZHVH010000110.1, on the reverse strand, counting down.
CACGGGTAACCTTAAAATCACCATCTTCATATCCGACGGGATCGACCTGCTCGCCGGACTCATATGGACCGTACCAATCATAACACCACTCCTCCACGTTCCCGTGCATGTCGTAAAGCCCCCACGGGTTGGGGGGTGTTCGGCCCACCTTAAGGGATACGACCTCATCGGACGAGCTTCGTCGAGGATCGGGATACCAGCTTGGTTTAGCGTTTTTATGGAAGACCTCAGGGAGGATGTCTCCGGTGTAAAAATGCGAAGTCGTTCCCGCTCGACACGCATATTCCCACTCCGCCTCCGTCGGCAGACGATAGGGGAGCCCCTCCTTTTTGGAGAGCCACTCGCAAAAGCGCACGGCATCATACCAGCTTACGAACACAACCGCCTCATCGTCCTCTTTGGAGAAGCCCAGCATCCCCCTGTATTTCCCATGTGAGGGATCGAACACCTCATACTGCGCGTTCGTCACCTCAAAGGCAGCCATATAGAAGGGCTTTGTGATCCTGACCCTGTGAACCGGCCATTCGTCGAAATCACCGTAAATACGGTGGGGTTTGCCGGCCACCTCCTCCGGCAACGGCCTTGTGCCGAAACCCATGAGGAAGGTTCCAGGCTCGATTCGCACGAACCTCATCCCGATCGAATTGACGTACTCCTTTCCCTCAGGCATGATCGCCATGATCTTTTCACCTCCATATCTCATTAGGCCACGGATAGCTGCCGGGTTTAACCGTGAGATGTAACCCTTCTTCCCCGACGACCCGCATTCGAGCCACACCGGGGGCAAGCTCCCCACATGGGTGGAATCTATTCCATCCAAGCCGACGTAGGACGGAAGATGCGGTGGCTCCGCCCTCGATGTAAAGCTCATCCACCGATATGCGATCCAACACCTCTTCGGCCAAGGCGGAGATGAAGTAGCGTAATCTTTTGGCGAGTTTCGGATCTCTCACGACGGGATGGCCGATGGCGGCTATGACCTGGGAGCTTCTGCTGAAGGCGGATACGACCTCATCAGCCCATCTCCGCAGTATCTCGTCTATCATCCTCTCGGATCTGAAGAGCTTGATCGGCATCACGCGCACCGGCACCCCGCGCCTTTCCGCTTGACGGATGGCTCTTCGGCTGTAGTCTGAGCTGCTGCCGCAGATGAAAAGCGATCTGCCTCGTCGTTCCGATGTCTTGATCCCCCCTTCGGAGGGTCTAAACCCTTCGAGCTCGAGGATAGCCTTGAAGAAATCGGAGCCGCCTGCGGGAAGCGTATCTTCGTCCAGCCTTTTGGCCCATTCCTGCAGATCCTCCTTTCTCTCGGCCTCGCCGATCGCTATGCCTTGAGTGGGGGGAGGATGGCCGCGACTTAGAAAGTGGGCTTCCACCTCTCGCGAAGCCCCTAACAGCTCGAGCACATCGGATGAGGCGGCGGGGTATTCGGGATCTTTCGAGAAGTCGGTCTCGCTCAAAGGACGGCCTTTCACGAAATAAACCCCTCCTGAGATCGTCCTGCCGAGCGAGGGATTGGCGGGGATGAGCAGAACCTTTCTCTTCTCCAGCGATCTCATTATCGCCATCAACTCAGGGAGGATATGCCCTCGCATGACCGAATCCACTTTCTTGTAGATCCACTCGAGCTCCATCCTTCGAAGCGATCTCGCCACATCCCCAACCCTCTCCTCCGCCTCTTTAGCGGATCGAGATCTCGTGTCGGTATCGATGATTAAGAGGTCTGAATCGATATCTGGCTCGAACTCCCTCTGGACCTCCGTCCTCAAGCCGTAGCGGAACCCTATAGCGCCGAGTTCCGCTGCACCTGTAAAGTCATCCGCTATGACCGCTATCATCCCCGATCTCCTTCCCTCCGTTTCAAGGCCATCCTGGCGGCATACTCCATAGCATTTATAAGGCTTTCGGGCGAGGCAATCCCCTTTCCCGCTATGTCGAAGGCCGTTCCATGATCTACCGATGTCCTGATTATGGGAAGCCCAAGCGTTATGTTCACCCCTTTAACCGATTTCCACTGATTCATCTCGCTGTCCCAGATAAACCCTTCAAGCTTCAGGGGGATATGTCCCTGGTCGTGATACATCGCCACGACGATATCGTAAAAACCTCCTTTGGCCTTCGTGAAAAGCGTGTCTGCGGGTATAGGCCCCTCGACATCAATTCCGTATGATCTGGCCTCCTCCACCGCAGGGGCGATCTCCCTCTCCTCCTCCCAGCCGAACAGCCCGCCGTCGCTGGCATGCGGGTTGAGCCCAGCCACGCCCACCTTAGGCGACCCTATCCCTAGCATCTTGCATGCATCGTGCGCTAGTTGGATCGTCTTAAGCACCCTGTCCTTCCTTATCATGTCACATGCCTTCCTCAACGGCAAGTGAGTCGTGACATGAACGACCCTCAGTTCGCCCACGATCAACATCATGGCGTAATCCTCGCTATTCGTGAAGTGGGCGTATATCTCAGTATGTCCCGGGAAGTGATATCCGGCGAGGTTCAGGGCCTCTTTATGAATAGGAGCCGTTACGGTGGCGTCTATCTCTCCGCTCACGGCCAGCTCTATGACTTTTTTGATCGCCTCGAAGGCGGCTTTGCCGGCCATGGGAGATATCTCTCCATGTCGTAGCTTTTCGAGCTCTACGTTTTTGAGGTCCAGCACATCCATGGTTCCGAACCGGAACTTCGCCTCTGAGACCCTTGATATGGGGTTTACCCTGAGGTCAACCCTCGCGATCTCGATTCCCCCTTTCATCGCCCCTGCATCTCCCACGACCAATGGCCTGCATATCTCGTAGGTTTCCTTCCTGGAGAGGGCCTTGGCCACTATTTCGGGTCCTATCCCTGTGGGATCGCCCATGGTTATCCCCAGAATCGGCTTATACATCCCCTTTAACCTCCGGAAAGCTGATACGCAACTTCATCATCTTCTCCTTAATCTCCATCCTTTCCTCATCGTTAAGCGGGATGATGGGAGGCAGGACTGTCGGTTCGCAAAATCCCAGCTCGTTCATGATCGCTTTGAGGGCAGCGAGGGATTGGGTTAAGATTCTATCTTTCGCGTAGATTTCCGTTATCCTGTCGGTCAGCTTCTGTAGCCTCTCGGCCTCCTTCATATTCCCCCTTGCGACGGCCTCATATAGATCCCGATACATATCCGGCACGATGTTTCCGCCGCTTGGGACGATCCCATCCGAGCCTATGGTCAGCCCCTTAAGCGAAAGAGGACTGAAGCCGGTCAAATGGGAAAAGTCCTCCCTGTCCCGCCACATCTCAGTCGCTTTCCTCAGCCGTTCCACATCCCCCTCGGAGTCCTTCACGCCGACGATGTTAGGGTGATAGCTCAGCTTTTCGATCACCTCAAGCGGGATGGAGATATGGGTTGTGGGCGGAATGTTATAGAGTATCAACGGGCCGGGGATGGCATCGGCCAGAGCCTCGTAATACCTCAATATATGTTCGGGCGTCAAAGGGTAGTAATGCGGAGGATGGGCTACCACGGCATCGACGCCCATATCGAAATATCTTTTAGCCAGATCCACCGAGGTGATGAAACTATTGCCCGATATGCCGGCGTAAACCGAGGCTCTCCCGGCGACCTGATCGACAACCGCTTTCACAAAAGCGGGCCTCGCCGAATCGGGTATAGAGGCCGACTCACCGGTGGTTCCAAGGACAAAGACCGAAACGCCGTTTGTCACGAGATGTTCCGTTATTCTTCTAGCGGCATCCAGGTCGATCCTCCCTTCTTTGGTGAAGGGGGTTATCATAGGGACTATCACGCCGCTAAATCTCTTGGGTCTAGCCATCGATGGGCCTCCTATAAAGGTCGGCTTAACACCCAATTTCAGGTTTAACCTTCGAATCACATTGTGTAACCGGTTACGGGATTATATAACAACCTGGGACAAAAAATCAACAGGGAGGTTTTCGAGGGTGATACGCTTGACTTTTCCGCCCAGTTCTTATATTATATCCTTTGCTATGGGTGTCAAGATCGTCGAGATCAAGCCT
>CAZHVH010000109.1:2410-9247 GCA_964535855.1 uncultured bacterium | reverse complement strand
GATCTGGCGTGCCCGTCCAATCCCTCCACCTCAGCCAGCTTAATGATAGCTGAGGCGAGCTTTTTAAGGGCGGGCTCGGTGAACTGAATAAGGCTCGTCTTTTTGAGGAAATCATCGACGCCGAGTGGGGAGTAGAACCTCGCTGTGCCACCTGTCGGCAGGGTATGATTCGGCCCTGCGATGTAGTCCCCAGCGGCCTCAGGGGAGTAAGGGCCGAGCAACACTGCCCCGGCGTTTCTGACTTTCCCCAGCCATCTGAACGGCTCTTTAACCATGATCTCGAGGTGTTCGGGGGCTATCTGAGCGGCCAGATCGAAGGCTCGATCGAGGTTCTCCGTCACGAAGATCGCTCCATATCTCTTGAGGGAGTGAAGGGCGATCTGAGATCTGCTGAGGTCTTGGAATCTCCTCTCCAGCTCCTCCCTCACCTTCTGGGCCAGTCTGATGCTATCCGTTATCAGCACGGCGGAGGAGTCGTCCATGTGTTCGGCCTGAGATAACAGATCGGCGGCCACGAAGGAGGGATCAGCGGCCTCATCCGCTATCACGAGGATCTCGCTCGGCCCGGCGATCATGTCTATATCTACGATTCCGAAAAGCTCCCTCTTAGCCAGTTGAACGTAGATGTTACCTGGGCCGACGATCTTATCCACCCGTTTGATGCTCCTTGTCCCAAAGGCCATAGCGGCCACCGCCTGGGCTCCACCGATCTTGTAAAGCTCGTCGACCCCGCACTCCTTCGCCGCTATCAACATGTAAGGGTTGATCCTGCCGTTTCGCATCGGCGGCGTGCAGACGACGATCTCCTCGACCCCGGCGACCTTGGCTGGGATGACGCACATGATAAGCGATGAGACCAGAAGCTGGGAGAAAGCCGGAACATGAATTCCGACCCTTCGGATAGGTTGAACGATCTGACCTAGAATCACGCCGTTCTCCTCGGAGGCGAACCAGGAGTTTCGCATCTGTCTCTCGTGAAAGGCGCGAACCCGATCTATCGCCAGCCTGACGGATTTGACGAACTCCTCATCCTCCACCATATATGCCATCTCGTACTCCTCGTCCCCGACCCTGATCTGATCGAGGTCGAAGGCTGGTGCATCGAACCTTCGGGTGTATTCGACGATGGCATCATCGCCCGATTCGCGGACCTCGTTGATTATCTTCTTAACTACGGATAAAACCTCATCATCGTGAAATCTCCCCCTGGATAAAAGGAGCTCTAACCTCTGAGCTGCCTCGGGGGAGCCATCGATTAATATAGGTACCATCAATACTCCTCTTGCCTCATATTATAAAACCGGCGCATGTGCTTATAATTTACAATGCCCAAGGGCTTTTGTCAAATTGAAGGAGTTATCCCGTTGATTTTAAATACCCCTTCACCCGGCGCTGTCAGATGGTGTATAATTTCCCCCGCCTATATCTAAGGAGAGGAAGGTTTATGGGAGGAATCGCACCGGTAGGTCTCATTTTAGGGACGATGCTTATCCTTCATTCGATCCCATCTATCACGGCCCAGGAGGTGAAACCTGTGATCAGCCCTTATGCCCGATGGAAACACGGTCCGCCGACAGACCCGAGCTGGTTTCCCATCGCCGTCTGGTTGCAAGACCCCAGAAATGCTAAACGATATCAGGAAGCAGGGATAAATCTATACGTCGGGCTTTGGAAGGGACCTACGGAAGAACAGTTGGCCCTCCTTCGTGAGGCAGGCATGCCTGTCATCTGTGCGCAAAACGACGTCGGTCTCGCCCATCTTGACGATCCCATCATCGTCGGCTGGATGCACGGCGATGAGCCGGACAACGCCCAAGTTATAGGTCGTGACGATGCCGGGCATCTCAGGTATGGCTCTTGTATGCCGCCAGGTGAGATCATCGAGCGGTATCGCCACATGGTAACCGCTGATCCCGATCGTCCCGTGCTGCTTAACCTGGGACAAGGGGTTGCCAACGATTCGTGGAGAGGACGGGGCTCCGGCGCTCATCCCGACGACTATTACACATACGTCAAAGGATGTGATATCGTTTCCTTCGACGTCTATCCGGTGGCAGGGTTAAACCGGCCCGATCTGCTATGGTATGTGGCAAAGGGAATAGCACGGCTGCGACTCTGGGTCGAGTGGAACCGTTCCGTCGCCGGCCCGAAGATCATCTGGAACTGCATCGAGACGACGCGCATCTCCAACGAGAAACACAAACCCACGCCTCTTCAGGTTAGGGCTGAGGTCTGGATGTCGCTTATCCACGGTTCACAGGGGATCATCTATTTCGTGCACCAATTCAAGCCCACCTTCTGTGAGGAAGCGCTATTGGAAGATCCCGAGATGCTGGCCGCCGTTACAACCATAAACCGTCAGATCCATGAGCTCGCTCCCGTGCTAAACAGTCCCACCCTTCATGATGCCGTTACCGTGCGTTCATCCAACTTCGATGTGCCTATAGCGGCAATGGTCAAGCGGTACGAAGGGATGATCTATCTCTTTGCCGTCGCCATGGCCGATAGTCCCACAACGGGGAGTTTCAATTTATCAGGTGTCTCCTCGGAGGCCACCGCTGAGGTACTTTGGGAGGATCGTTTCCTCCATCTCCATGGAGGGTGTTTCGAGGACGGATTTGATGGCTATGGAGTGCACATATACCGGATACGATAGGCAAAATCAACTCCCAATCGGCGATTTGAACTCCACGCCGTCGAGCTTACCTCCATCAGGGGCTGTGATGCGCAGGATGAAGGAGGTCTCCCCCTCACCGGAGATCCTAACCAGGAGGGGATTTTTACCGGGGATCAACTTGATGGGAACGAACTTGTTATCGAGCCGCGCCGTGCCGCCGGAGGTGTGGAGGATGAGATTTCCGTTCAGATAAACCTTTGCTTCCCCCTCGCAACCGAACTTCAACACGCCTTTCCTTTCATCCCGGCTGAGGATGAAGACGAAAGCGTAGCCGGAGCGTCCCTTTTTCATCCTGAAGGTTATAAATCCATCCTCATACCTGTCCTTGTGTTTGCGCCATCTGGTCTCGCGCAGCTGACCGAATCTGCTATGAAACCCCTCCGTGTCCGCCGGCTTTGCGAAATCCCTCTCCACCTCATCCGCTTCCTCACCGGCAACCGGACTTAACGTGGCCCATCTTCCCTCTGGCGGTATGCCCAGATCGAGATAGGTCTGAAGTTGAACGCCCTTTCTATTCTCGTATGCATCGATTTTGAGGAGTTGAAGTTTGAGCCAAGGTTGATCGGTCGCCCGATCCGGAGACACATCACAGTACTTCGTGGCGATGAAGGTGAGCCATCTCTTCTCATAAGATCGGAAATCCGCCCCGTAAATCCTCTTGAACCTCTTCTTCACGGTCGATTCCGTAGCTCTGCCGAAGAGAGATTTGAAGGAACCGATGTCATGCTGATCTATTAGGTATCTGACGAAAGATCCGGATAGCTTTTTGGCCCGTTCGAGCTCCTCGGTCGAGGCGTGATGCCATCTGCGATATGGAATCAGATAGGAGAGGGGCGGCGCAAGGCCTGTCCTGAGTATATCCCTCGCCTCCTTATGGATCCGATCGACCTCCCTGCCGTCCAGCGCCCTACCTATCCCTTCATACAGTATCTGAACGGGGGTGTATCCCGGCCCGAGATAAAGCGCCATATGGACGAGATACCTACCTATCTCATCGTAGCTCGCCGCGTATATGCTCCCCCTGTTAACGCCGAACCTGACCTCTCTGGCCGGGAGGTATATCTTGATCCTATCGGGAGGGGACGGAGTCCCCAACAATTTGGAGACCCTGGAGAAGATCTCCTCCAACCGTCTCATACGCTCGACGGTTATTCTGGTGGGCGAATCCGTGAAGAAGACGAAATGATCGCTCGCCTTGACGTTCGTCAGCTCACCTCGAAGTCTATGTTCCGTAAGAGGCTGTCGCAGAACGGCGACGATCTCGGCGAGTGAGTCCCGTCTGTCAGGACCGGTCCAGATGGCGATATAGGGGAGGATGAAGATCAGGCTGAGATAAAATATGATGCCGAAGGTGATGATCCCTATTCCGAGATCATCCCTTCGGACTATGTCCCATATCAGGAGGAAAAAACTCCCCGCCAGACCCATATAGATGAGAATCTCCGGGATCAGAACGGCGTAAAGAGGCGGCTCCCAGAACTTGTTCGAAAAACCATACACTACGACGCTGTAAAGGGCGGCGAACCCCAAAACCCCTATAATCAGAGGGAGAAGGTGAAATTTGCGGATCGGCGAGGGTTCCCCCTCGCCCGATTCGAAATCCACCTTGGGTAAAGGCCTCCGATCCGTCAAAGCGGCAACCTCACCTCCCTACCCTCCGCCGCTGAGATGTATGCTGCCTGTAAAAGTTCCGTCAGGTTTCTGCCGTCCTGTATGGTTATGGTCATCGGCGTCCCGTGCAGTATAGCGCTGATCCACTGCTGCATCGGGCTTGGCAGAGGTTGGGGCCTGTTTTCACGGATATATCTCTGCGCCTCCTCCTCAGATGAGAATCTGGTGCTCGTCAGCACTATCCCTTTGGGATGGCCGATGATGAGCGATCCTTCAGTGCCGTACAGCTCCAGCATGTTCGGCCCTGAGCGGTGGATCCAAGTGACGTCTATGATCCCGATGGCGTTGTTCTCGAACTCAACCAGCGTGACGGAGTTGTCATCTATATCGTATCTGTGAGTGAAGTTGTTTATCTTTGCGAGGACGCTTTTAGGCTCACCCATAAGCCATCGTATGACATCAACGCGATGACATCCCAGATCGAAAAGCGCTCCGCCGCCGGCCCTTTTGGGATCGCCGAACCAGTTTCCGGGCGGAAACCAGCCGTCTAAAGCAGCGGAGTGAGCGATACGTCCACGTCCCATGGTTATCTCGCCTATTATCCCCTCCTCGACGATCCTTTTAGCCAGGAGTATATCGGGGCTGCACCTGGAGGGAAGCGAGATCATGAACTTGATCCCGGCATTTTCCACCGCCTCTATTATCCGATCGCATTCCTCCACGGTCAGAGCCAGGGCCTTCTCGGTGAAGATGTGCTTCCCCGCCTGGGCGGCGGCGATCATGATATCCTTGTGCATCGAGGTAGGGGCGTTGACGACCACGCCGTCCACGTCATCTCTGGCGAGCACCTCATCCAGGTTCTCATAGAAGGGAACTTTATGTCTCTCGGCGGCCTGTCTGCCGCCGTATTCCTCCTCATCCCAGATGGCGACTATCTCGGCCTCGGGGTTTTCCTTCACCTGACGCGCATATCCCTCGGCATGCACGTGGGCGAAGCTCAGCATCGCAACCCTTACCTTTTGCGGCATGACATAACCTCTCCACCAGGCGTTTTCATCGTCCACTATTTTAAACCAGCAGGTGGTGATTGTCAAGAATGGGAGCTTGAGGCTCAGAAAGGAGACCGGTTGTCCTCAACATTCACCTCACGGTCAGATCGAACCTCCTCCCGAAAACCGCCCTCCCATCGGCGAGGACGCGGAGAGCAACTTTATCGCCTGACCTCAAACGAGGCGTTTTGAAAGGGCCCACGGTGATCGAGCCGAGGTAGGGAACGTCACTGAAAACGGGAATCTTCTCAGCCAACCTGCCGTTGATGAACACGCCTAGGTAAACTGCCCCTTTCCTCCCACCGGCGTTTGCGGGGCATATCCATTTTGCCTCCCCCGTGTTACCCAGTTGGGCCTCCAGCACCAATACCCCATTGGGAGTGAGGGGAATCTCTGAGCCGTCCTCGACCTCCCTCCAGCTCCCTTGGGCTTTGACCCTTACCCAATCGAACGTGGCGTTTAGGAACTGGAGCGGCCCATTGCCCCTGTAAGGGAGACCGCCCACACAGATGAGCGGCACATCGAGCGATGTTTTCCCCGTTCCCTCGGTTCTCAAGTCCACACTCCTTTCCGCCTCGATCGCTTCAAGGTAGCGGTAGCTGTAATCCTTCCACGCCTTTTGGGGATAGATGAAGGAGTCGAGCGTGATGATGAACTTCCGCCCTCTCCTCGGCCTTCCCCGGAACCTCGGGATCAACCTCCTCAGGCCTTGACAGACGGGCCTCTCGGACCCGTCGGGGTTGAAGATGCCCCAATCGCTGCCCTCATTCACCCTATAGCCGCCCGGAAACCACCAGATGGCCCAGCCTTGAGCACCGGAGCGAAGGAACATCTCGACGAACCTTCCTATCTCCTCACTCTGGTATTCGAGCCTTTCCCCTGGCTCATCAAACATCCGTTGTTTCCAGGCGGTCCCATTGGGATAGATCGGCCCTCCGAACTCGGCCCAGAAAACGGGTTTCCCCCGACTGACGAAATGGTGGTAGAGGGTGATGAAGCCTCCCCTGAGCATGTCCTCCCAGGGGGTGGGTGAATCAACTCTGAGGAGGTGGTAGCCCTCAGGCGAGAGGAAGTCGATGCACCTTATAACTCCCGGCGACTGTATCGGCCAGAAGCCCCTCCACTCGGGCGTGAAGGAGGAGGAGCCCCGGAAGCTGACCAAGTGATTGGGGTCCGCCTCCTTGATGCGCCTCACCACTCTGCAGTAGCGCTCGCCCAAAACGTCGTAGATGAACCTTCTGTATACGGCTACCATTCTCCTCCAAGGGCCATCCGTTCGAACCTGCTCAGTTGATGGGCCGACAATTTGGCCACCAAGCTTCTTTGCCGGACAGCCCCACTCCCTTTCGGCCTCCTCGATGCACCCGTATTGTTCCAGAATCCATCTTCTCCATTGGGCATCGAATCTTCTCCAACCGCCGTATTTGCCTCGATCGTAGGCGGTAAGGTTCGGCTCCCAGGCGATGTCATAGGCGAAGACGACGGGATTTTCCGGGAGCC
>CAZHVH010000109.1:0-2310 GCA_964535855.1 uncultured bacterium | reverse complement strand
CGATTTCGTCAATCACCCTCCTCTGCTCGACGAGGGACACCTTTACGATATAGACATCGCTTTCAAACCTCCGAGGTTCCCAGGCGCATTTGACCGTTTCCCTCCCCATCGGCGGCACGAGGACGTCGGTTCTTTTCTCGAACGCCGGTTTCGCTTGTCCCTCAGGCCTTACCGAAATATCAACTTCTACCTTAGCTGCTTTCCTCCCGAAATTGACCACCTTGGCGCCTAAGACGACCCTTTCCCCTTGGAAATAAGCGAAGTGCTCGGATCCCCCTTCAGCGAGGAAGAGGCCCTCGGCCATTCTCTTCGCAATTCCCGATATGACCCTCAAAGTTCGGGAATCTCGGAGGAAAGCGGGATCATCGGAGGCCAGTTCAGCCCAAACTGAGCCATAGTATGGGGCCGAGAGGTTTATCAGGAGGGAGAACGCTGCTCCGCGATCCTCCCCTTCCCTGTCGAGCGCTCTGAAGACGGGGATCCACCTCCGCCTGTAACCTTTCCCAAAGCCTAGCCCCCTCATGCGCGGCACGGGAGCTACTCCCTCAACTGGCGGGAGCTCATCGGGACCTGACAGAAGCTTCTGTCTTGGATCGAGTTCGACCTTGACGGTTTCCCTCAGCGGATAAACCTTGTACGAGGGCGAAAGGATTTCGAGCGCTGGAAGTCTGGGAAGGGAGGGCATCCTCCCGAGGGGATGAGAGGCTGTTCCCACTTCGTCAACCCAGAAATCGTGGGGTCCCTTACCAAGCTTTCTACAGTGGGAGAGGGCAAGACCGAAGGAGAGGAAGGAGGCGTTTTCCGGCCTGAAGCGATCGCCCGGGCCACCTCGGCCCACGCTCGGGCTGTCAGGCCAATACTTGAACTCCTCGGGCGGAAGGACGTAATAACGCCATTTCGGGGAGAGATCGAGCGTCGCCAACCACCTTGAACCGTCGGATTCCCTCCACTCGACGACCATCTGCGTTGTGTTCTTCGACCCCTTAGCCCAGAAGCAGGTCAGGATATGACCCTTGGGGAAGGGGGACCTCTCGAACGAAATCCCGAAGGTATCCCAACCGGTGAGTTCGGGGATCCGCACATGGAGCGCTTCCCCCTTGATGCCTTTATCGAGGGAAAGCGTTGTCGGACATTGTGGGTTGTTGGTTGCTCTCCTCCACCTTTTGAGGCTTTCGTGCTCGAAGCTCAGAAAGACGTGCTTCGCCCTGACATTTTTCACCGCCTCTCTGTATTCGTCGGTCCCGATCCACCTCCCCTTTTGCTCCCAGAGCATTCTCGAAAACATCGGTCCGCCGCAGGCGATGAGATTCCCACCTTGACGGAGGAACTGGAGAAGACTTTGGACGAAGCCTGCGGGTAGGTCATGGCATTCGGGGAGGACGAGCAGTTCGATGTTCTCCGTGTTCAGGATCGCCGGATTGGAGATCTGTTTTGCGGTGAGGAGGGCCACTCCGAAGCCCCCCTTTCTCAGGGAATCGGCGATGTCCCTCGCGACGGATCCGTCAATCCCGAAACTGCGGTCGGCAAAGATAGCCGCTCTCCCCATAGGGCCTGCCTTTATCCCGATTCTCATGACTTTAAATCCGGGGCTTTCGGGAGCACTCACCGAAAAGTTGTCGAAATCGGCCTCCATACCCATGACGCTCAGGGCACCTTTCCCCTCCCGGACCGCCACTTTCCTCCGGAAGGCGTAGCCGATCTTTGTCAAGACCTTGCCCCTTTCCGGCTCGACGATGAGGCCGGTTATACCTCCCCTCGTCAGCTCGATCCGCAAAATATAATCCCTGTCGTATTCCCACTGGATCCCCTTACCCTCGAGGGCGGTGACCTCCAACCCCTGTTGTGCCTGCCATCTTCCTCCCATCATCTCGACCAATTCGGCGTATCTTTGCCCCTCCGGCCCCTCAACCAAGGAAAGCCTCCAGAAGTTCGCTCCGTCGAGGAAGATGCAAACTCCGGCGAGCGCCCAGCCTCCCATCCCCGTCCGGCTCAGCGGCCTGACCAAAGCCTCGACCGTTTGGACCTCGGCGAGAGGTGCCTTGACGGGGATAGAGAAGGCATCTCCCGTCGCCTTGCACCGAAGCCTCCCCTTCTCGGCCGTCCATTTTGCCCCCAGCGATTCCCAAGTGGGAGGCTCCTCACCACACTCATAGCGGGAGAAGTCGTCCATGAAAACAACCGGCAGCTTCGTCTCAGACATGGTCTGCACGGACAACAGGGCTGCGAAAAGACCAAACATCCATCTTATCATCTTGGCTTTCCTCCCTTAGTCAGGTCGGACGGGACGCCGCTTCCGGTCTGCCTTCGCAC
>CAZHVH010000108.1:6758-9317 GCA_964535855.1 uncultured bacterium | reverse complement strand
GCGATCTGAGTTGCTTGATTTCACCTGGGTTTTAGCGTATACTAGTAACCAGCTCTTGACATATAATCCATCTCGATGCTAGAATTCACTTAGATTTTCCAATTCCTCTTCGGAGGCGAACCGTGAAAAAGTTTTACATCATCGAAGCTATCGTCTTAGCTGCCTTTGTCCTGGGGATTTTCATCGGGCGAGCCATGATGAGCGAGGACAGATATTTTCGCAACTATTATGACGAGGCGGCCAAGGCCTATCAGAAAGCGGTCAAGCTTGACACCCCTCCGGTTAGCTCAGACGAACCCAAACGGCTCAAGAAGGTGCTCGGCCTTTATAGAAAGGTGTTCGAAAAATATAGGGATAGCTCCGTGGCCGATGACGCACTCTTCACCCTCGCCTCCAGAATCCCTCCCGGCGATGAGGATGCCTTCATCCTTTTCAGGAAGCTCATAAGGGAATATCCGGATAGCGACTATGTGGATGACGCCCTCTACGCCATCGGCATGGGCCATTTCAAGAAGAAGAATTACGACAGGGCGATGAGGGTCTTCTCACAGCTTATCGAGCAATATCCCACCAGCCCGCTCGTGGATGAGTCGAAGTTCAACAGGGCGATGTGTTACTATGGGCTGCAGGATTGGAAGAGGGCGATGGAGGAGTTCACGAAATTCGAGGAGGAGTACCGCAGCAGCGAGCTTATGCCGGCCGTGAGGTTCTACATAGGCATGATATACTATAACGAGCAGGATTATGATAAGGCGCTTGTGGAGTTCAAAAACCTGGTTGACCTCGCCAACGAGAAATATTCCCCCAAGGCGCTCTTTCAGATAGGACTCATACATTTCAACAGAAAGGAGTATGAGGACGCCATAAAATCCTTCAGAGAGGTGGTCGAGAGATATCCAAATGATGAGATGGCGGAGGAGGCTCAGTTCAATATAGCCTGGACATACGACGTGGAGGGCAAGAGGGAGGAGGCTCTACAGGAGTTTCAAAATCTCTTGCAGAAATACCCGAGCACGAAGTTCCTCAGCACCGCCTACAAGGTGATGGCGCGGATCTATGTGAATCTGGGGCAGACGGAAAAGGCGGTGGAAATGTATCGAAAGATCGCCGAGAATAAATCCCTCGATTACGATACCCGCCGCAGCGCACAATATGCCATAGGTAGGATCTACGAGAAGAAAGGCGATTACGTCAAGGCCATTCAGGAGTATGAGAGACTGCTCAAAGACTTCCCCGAGCCGCATTCCGAACCGGCTCACCCGTCAAACGAGATAGACGAGGGTTATATAAATAGGTTGAAGGATAAGATATCACAGCCAGGATGAGGGGGATAAGGATGGACGAGAGGAAAAGGATTCTGGTGATAGACGATGAGCTCAGCATAAGGAAACTGTTGAAGATGGAGCTCGAGGAGGAGGGATATGAGGTGGTCGTGGCGGAGGACGGGATTGACGCACTGGATAAGCTCTCCAAGGAGAGGTTCGACCTCATAACCCTTGATATCCGCATGCCTAATATGGATGGGATAGAATTCCTGACCAGGGTCAGGGAGAAGGACAAGAAAGTGCCGATCATCATCTGTACCGCATACGGAACCCATAAGCGGGATCTTGTGGTGTGGGGCGCGGATGACTATGTGATAAAGTCGGGCGATCTGACGGAGCTGAAGGAGAGGATCAAAGCCCGCCTTGAGGGGGGAGGAGGATGATCTGGATATCCTTACTCTTAAGCTACCTCATCGGAGCGATCCCCTTCGGGCTGATAATCGCAAAAGGCTGGAAGAGAGTGGATGTTCGGAGATACGGCAGCGGAAACATAGGCTTCACCAACGTGCTCCGGGTGGCCGGTCCCGGACCGGGGTTCGCTACGTTGGTTTTGGACGTCCTAAAGGCTTATATCTCGGCGAGATTCGTATCGAGGCTGGGAGGTGAAGTCCCATATCTCACAGCAGCCTGTGGTGTGGCAGCCATCATCGGCCACAACTGGACCGTCTATCTGAAGTTTAAGGGGGGAAAAGGCATAGCGGCGACCATCGGCGCATTCCTTGCCCTTGACCCGATGTTGACCCTCCTAGGATTGGGCGTTTGGGCTGTGACGGTGGGATTGACCAGATACGTCTCGCTCGGCTCCATCCTCTTCGTCTGCAGCCTCCCCGTGTGGGTCGCCATCTTCGGGGCAGTAGAGGGATGGTCGAATCGATATACCTATATGATCATGGCCGCCGGGGCGATAGCCGTCATGGGCCTTATCAGACACATAGGCAACATAAAAAGGCTTATAAACGGCACGGAGAGAAAGCTGGGCGAAAGGGTCCAAACCTCTTAGAGTAGATCCCGCCTGTTACAAGTTTTTGTCTCCCTGATAGATAGGAGGTAGCGGAAGAATGGAGGAAACCACGGAGGAAAGAACAGCAAGGCTTGAGGGGATAATGGAACAGATCAACCAGAGGTTGAACCATATAGAGGTGGAGATAAGCGATCTACGCAACGCTGTGAAGTCCGAGACGGATACGCTGAGAGGAGAGACTGTCGGTCTGAGATCCGAGATGAGCGACATGCG
>CAZHVH010000108.1:4983-6658 GCA_964535855.1 uncultured bacterium | reverse complement strand
GGGCTGAGATCGGAAATGTTAGGTGAGATAACCGGTCTGAGATCCGAGATGAGTGGCATGCGGGCGGAGATGCATACTAGAATCGATGGGCTGAGATCGGAAATGGAATCTAGGATGGACAAGCTGAGGTCAGAGATAATGAGCGAGATAGAAAAACTGAGGCTCGAGATGCAGGGGGAGATAA
Organism: uncultured bacterium; assembly: GCA_964535855.1. Classification (GTDB taxonomy): domain Bacteria; phylum Poribacteria; class WGA-4E; order B28-G17; family B28-G17; genus JAGGXZ01. Next base: position 6,474 of record CAZHVH010000108.1, on the reverse strand, counting down.
CCGGGTTGAGATCTGAAATAGGTGAGCTAAAATCTGAGATACATAAGAACTTCAGATGGCTTGTGGGGATAATTATCGGCGTGTTGTTCCCGATGTGGGTCACCATCATATTGACCATACTTTTCAAAAGGTGACCCATCCCGGAAAGAATCTAGAGAAAAGGAGAGGCAATGATGAATTTAACCAAAGAGGAGATAGCGAAGCTACAAAAGCCCAAAGATGGTAAGATAGCGGCGCTCCGTGAGGAGCTCAAGGGTCAGATAGATTTCTCCGGCATGCTCGTGGGAGAAATTAAAAAGGGCGAACAGTATGAGGAGGCGATTAGGGTAACGGAAAACCTGAAGATAACGGCTGGGATATGGTACCTCGCCGTTCCGGACCCTCAAAACGACGCTCTTCGCGACAGGTTCGGCCTCTCATATGTGGAAGGGGGAATGTCTCCTGAGGTGGCCTTCGAGTTCTTATACCGTTTGGGAGTGCGCGGCATCTCCTTCCATTACCCTGGCGAGCTGGGCGAGGATAATCACGCCAAAATCAACGAGATGCTTTCAGAGAGGGGCATGTATATAGCCTCCATAGCGGCCAACACCTTCTCATACCCCATCTTCAGCGCCGGCGGGCCGTCCAATAACGATCCCCGCATCCGCGAGATAGCGCTTCTGATGAACATGAGGGCACAGGAGCTGGGCAAAAGGTACGGATGCAGGTTCCAGACCGATTGGGCTGGCAGGGATGCCTTGGCCGGATATTTCATCCATGCTGCCTCCGAAAAGTGGCGATGGACCCGACAGATCTACGCCACCAACCTCATATCGGTCAACGGCGAGGTGGGATATGCGATCGAGTTCAAGCCCTACGACCCGGGTGAGAGGGCGGTCATACCGGATGTCAACGCCGCTCTGAGGATGTGTATGGAGGTCGAGGAGGAGGTGCGTCAGACGCTGATCCACGCTTATGGCGAGGAGGAGGGCGAGATGCTCTTCGAGTCAAATTACAGGGGAAAGATGGGCGTCAACATTGAGGATGCACACGTCTACCTCCTCGGCGGACATCAGACGGTGGCCGATGCGGTGGATCTCTGTCTGGAAGCGGGAAGGCTTTTCCTGCGCCATCCAAACGATTCGCTGGGGAAAATCGATACGGACGATGTCTTCGGCAAGTATCATCCGTTCGACGCCCTCGAGGCGTGCTACTATGAGGTTTCAAGGGGATATGACGGGGCATATGAGCCCGATATCTTCCCGAAGGACGACGACAGGCTCAGGGCCTTTATAGCCTCGATCAATCAGATAAGCAAATTTCGAACCTACGCCCGGATCTTGATGGAGGAACCATGGGCTAAGAGGCTGGAGGAGGCCAAAAAATCGGGCAAACCGAGCGAAGTATATGAATTGCTGGACGATCTGCTTACGATGAAACTGGATTACCCCAAGATCCCGCTGGATCTGGCCGATAGATTCAGGAGGGATGTGCTATGATTTATCTGAAAGG
>CAZHVH010000108.1:0-4883 GCA_964535855.1 uncultured bacterium | reverse complement strand
CCGCTGGATCTGGCCGATAGATTCAGGAGGGATGTGCTATGATTTATCTGAAAGGCCGGAGGGAACATTAAAATCAATGAAAAGAGGGACAAGAACCAGTTCATTCGGCTCACCGGGTAGGATAAATCACGATTCCACACCGTTTTACACAAGTAAGTTATATGAGGGACTCCCCAGAGAACAAAAGGTTAAATATGAGGAAAATCCGCTCCCCCAGGAGGTCTTAAACAAGATCTTCCGTAAATCCTCCGAAGAAATGGAGGAGCTACCGGATAATAGTGTGCATTTGATGATAACCTCACCACCCTATAATGTGGGGAAGGAATACGATAGGGATTTTACGCTTAAAGAATATCTGGAATTCTTAAAAAGGGTTTGGAGGGAGGTTTACAGGGTTCTCGTTCCTGGTGGAAGAGCATGTATAAACATCGCTAACCTCGGCAGAAAGCCATATATTCCTTTACATGCCTTCGTTATAGAAGACATGCTCGACATCGGCTTCCTTATGAGAGGAGAGGTTATCTGGAACAAAGCATCTTCCGCAAGTTCATCTACCGCATGGGGAAGTTGGTGCTCCGCGGCAAATCCTACGCTCAGGGATGTTCACGAGTATATCCTGATCTTTTCTAAAGGCACTTTTCAGAGGAAAAACCCGAGCAAGAAAAAAGACACGATTTCAAAGGAGGAGTTCCTGGAGTACACGAAGAGTGTATGGACGTTTCCGGCTGTATCCGCAAAGGAAATAGGTCATCCCGCGCCCTTTCCCGTGGAGCTCCCCTACAGATGTATACAACTTTATACATACGAAGGCGATGTCGTGTTAGACCCATTTATGGGAAGCGGTCAAACGGCTATCGCCGCGATAAAAACGGGGAGATATTATGTGGGTTACGATATAGAGGAGGAATATGTGAAATTAGCGGAAAGGAGAATAAGGGAATTTCTAATAGAGTATAAATCGCCTAAGCTATTTGAGGATGGTTCACGATCATAGAACGATCGGACGCGCAGCTCATGGCCACGTTTAAGCTCTTTTCAAAAAGGGGAGGTTGCCTGAATGAACCATAACTTCTACGGCTCTTTCGTCCTGGTGCTCCACTCACACATCCCCTATGTCCTTCATCACGATCCGATGGAGGAGGAGATGATCCTTGAGGCGACGGCCGAGACGTATATCCCCCTCCTCAACGTCCTTTACAGGCTGGTTGAGGAGGGGATATCGCCGAAGGTCACCCTCACCATATCGCCCGTCCTGGCTGAGCAGTTCGCAAATCCCTACTTTAAGACGAGGTTCGAGGAGTATTGCCTCATGAAGGCCGATTTCGCCCGCAGGGATCAGAGGGAATTTGAGGGGAGAAACGAACACATGCGATATCTGGCTCGAAGGTGGGAGGAGTATTACACGGAGAGGTTACGGGATTTCAACGAGCGATATGGCAGGGATCTGATTCGGGCGCTTAGAGGGCTCCAGGGTGATGGACATGTGGAGCTGATGACATGCGGAGCTACCCATGCCTATTTCCCCGCCCTATCTCAGGACACGAGCATACAGGCTCAGGTCAAGATGGCGGTCAGATGTCATACCCACCATTTCGGCGAGCCTCCCCGCGGCATATGGCTTCCGGAGTGCGGTTATAGACCCGCCTGTCATTGGAGTCCACCTCTGACCTCCTATAGCTCCCAGCCGCCCTATCCCCGAAAGGGGATAGAGTCCTTTTTAAGCGAGAACGACCTGGAGTTCTTCGTCGTGGATTACTATCAGCTTATGAGGGCATGGCCGGATGATGTGTGGAAGACACCGCTCGACACCTACTACGTCAATGGGCCACAGATACCCAAAAAGCCGGTGACCGTCTTCGTCCGCGATTTTCAGCTCTCCTTCCAGGTGTGGAGCCATGACATGGGATATCCCGGGGACGGGGTATACCTCGACTTCCACAAGCGACATGCCGACGGCAGGCTTAGATACTGGAAGATCACATACAATAAGCTCGACATGGCCTTCAAGGATCTCTACTATCCGGAGGATGCCGAGCGGAAGCTGATGGAACATGCCGGACATTACAAATGGTTGATAACCGAGAGCCTCAAGGCCAACTACTATAACACGGGCCAGGCCAAACTGGTGATGACCGCCTTCGATACGGAGCTGTTCGGCCACTGGTGGTTCGAGGGGGTAGAATGGCTCTATTACGTCCTGAAATGGGTCCACGCCGATCCGGAGATAAGAGCTGCTACCTGCAGCGAATACATGGATGAAAACCCAGCTTTCAACTGGGTCTGGCTTCCCGAATCCTCCTGGGGAAAGGATTTCGACAACAGCACATGGATGAACAAGGAGGTCGAATGGGTCTGGGAGAGGATCTATCACGCCGAACGGGAGATACAATACCTTGCCAAGGCCTTTTCAGATAGGGATGATCCAACCCTTGGAAGGATCCTCCGGCAGGCGATCAGGGAACTCTTTATACTCCAGGCCTCAGATTGGGAGTTCATGATAACCAACTGGAGCACGAGGAATCTCGCTGAAAAGCGGGTGGTCGAAAGACATGAGGATTTCAAAAGACTCGCCAGAATGGCCTGGGATTACGGAAACGGGAAAGGCCTGAGCGAGTCGGATTGGAGGTTCCTCCAGGAGTGTGAGCTGAGGAATGAGGTGTTTATGGACCCCGAGATAAAGTGGTTCAGGGAGCTGGAATATCCGGTTCAGCTTTGACCTTTTTCGCCGATGAGCCTGAGGAACTCCTCCTCTGAGAGGATGGGAATTCCGAGCTCCAACGCCCGACGGTATTTCGATCCGGGGGAGTCGCCCACGATTACGTAGTCGGTCTTTCGGCTGACGGACGAGGTGACCCTTCCGCCGAGCCGCTTGATCTTCTCCTCGGCCTCAGAACGGGTCATACTTGAAAGCGCTCCGGTCAGCACGAAGCTCTTCCCAGCCAAGATCGCCTCTTCCTCCTCGGCCTTTTTCTCCTCTGATGTTTTCACCCCGGCCGCCTTGAGCTTTTCGATCACCCTCCGGTTGCTATCCTGGGCGAAGAACTGGACTATGCTCTCGGCGGTCTTGATCCCTATCTCCGGTATCTCCACGAGCTCCTCGACCTTCGCTTTGGCCAGATCATCCAGGGATCTGTAATTCTGGGCCAGAATCTCGGCCGCCTTCTCGCCAACGAAGGGTATGCCGAGACCGAATATCAGGCGCGAAAGCTCTCTCCCCTTGCTTTCCTCTATCGCCTTAAGGAGATTTTCGGATGACTTTTCGCCCATCCGTTCGAGCTCGACCAGATCCTCCCTCTTCAGGTAGTAGATATCGGCTATGTCTTTGACGAGTTCCTTTTCGACCAGTTGATCGATGAGGGATTTTCCAAGCCCCTCTATATCCATGGCATTTCGTGAGGCGAAATGCTGGATGCGCCGTTTGAGCTGGGCGGGACAGGCGATATTGGTGCATCGGACAGCTACCTCTCCTTCCACCCTGACGACCGGTCCGTTACAGACGGGACATCTTTCGGGCATCCTGAAGATCCTCTCCCCACCGGTGCGCTTTTCGGTGACGACCGCCACCACTTTAGGTATCACGTCGCCGGCTCTCTCCAGTATGACCGTATCACCTATTCTGATATCCTTTCGTCTGATCTCATCCTCGTTATGTAACGTCGCGTGAGTTATGGTGGCGCCGGCGAGATTCACCGGCTCCAGAACGGCCACGGGGGTGAGCACCCCGGTTCTACCCACCTGAACTTTGATCTCGACTATTCTGGTCATCGCCTGGCTGGCGGGGAATTTATATGCGACGGCCCATCTGGGGCTCTTCGCAGTCGATCCCAGCTCGCGCTGTTGTCTGAGCGAGTTGACCTTCACCACAACGCCGTCTATGTCGTAATCCAGCTCCCCGCGCCTTCTCTCCCATTCCCTGCAGTATTCGATGACGTCATCTATCGAATCGAAGAGCTTGGTGTGCGGATTGATCCTGAATCCCCATCTGTTCAGGGTTTTAAGCGCCTCGAGATGCGTCTGAAACTCCCTGCCCTCCACATAGCTAAGCGTGTAGATGAAGATGTCCAGAGGACGCCGAGCGGTGATCCTGGGATCGAGCAACCTCACCGATCCGGCCGCGGCGTTCCTGGTGTTCTTGAAAGGCGGCTCCCCGTTTTTGATCCTCTCCTCGTTCACCTCGTCCAGTTTGCTCTTGGGCATATAGACCTCACCCCGGACCTCCAGGACAGGGACCGATGAGCCATCCTCGCGAAGTTTGAGGGGTATAGATCTTATAGTCCTAAGGTTGCCGGTCACGTCCTCCCCGTGTAAGCCATCGCCGCGCGTCGCCCCTCTGACCAGAAATCCGTTCTCGTAGAGCAGCGCCACGCCCAGCCCGTCTATCTTGAGCTCAGCCACATATTCGATCCTCTCGCCCGGCAATAGCCTCTTGATCCGCTCGTCGAACTCCCGCAGCTCATCGGCGGAGTATGTGTTGTCCAAGCTCAGCATCGCCACCCTGTGTTCGACGGTGGGAAACCCTTCGGCGGGCTGTCCACCCACCCGTTGGGTCGGCGAGTCGGGGGTTATGAGCTCCGGGTGTTCGGCCTCAAGTCTCTCCAGCTCCTTCATCAGTTGGTCGAACTCGTAATCCGTTATCTCAGGGTTATCCTCCACGTAGTACTTATACTCGTGATATCTTATGAGCTCCCGCAGTTCCTCTATTCTTTCCTTAACCCTTTCCATTTCATTCATCCCTTTTTACCTCCTGCCTCGAACATAACGTCCATCGCTTGTCCGGAGTGGTTTGCCTCGCGTCCCATCCGATAGGGGTTTTCAGGGTCCAGATGCCACCACCTCGCCAAACAGACATCTCCGGTTGTGGGTGCAAATGGTGATGAAATATG
>CAZHVH010000107.1:2888-9496 GCA_964535855.1 uncultured bacterium | reverse complement strand
AGAACAGGCTGGAGGTCGAGATCGGGGGGAATCGAAACGGAATGGCGTTTGAATCGAGGTATTCCCTGAGCGGAAAAGGAGGGAGGGTGGAGGTGCTTGGATGGCGTCATGGATTGAGTTTCGATCCCGATCTGGGCAGGATCTATCGGGGGGAGAGAGGGATAAGGATCGGAATTTTCAGGAGGGGTAGGATAAAAGGGGTGGGCGTGAACGGCGCCGGAAGGTTGACCGTCGTGCGGGATAAGCAGACGGGCGGGTCTAGATCGTATCTCAGGGTCTATCTGAGCCTCCGTCCTTTTTCGAACCTCTCAGGCGGTCTCTCCATCTACAGATATCTGCGCGGAAATCCGTCGCCCGATTATGCGAGCCGAAGTTTTCATATTTGGACCTCTTCCGAGATCACTCGAAGGATGCGTTTAAGGGTTAAACTCGTCATATTCAGACGCCTTTATGCCTCCGGACCTAAATCCGACGGCTACGTTCAGCCTGAGCTCATCCATCGACTGCCCGCCCATATAGAGGTTGGGGCCGGCGTGAAGATAGAGAAGGGGGGAGATTGGTCGTGGCGTGCGACGATCCGGTCGAAGGGGAGATTAAACGGATATCTCCGTCTCGGCGGATCCACCGGCGTTGAAACCGTCTATCTGAGAGTGAGGGGCGGGATATGAAGAGGGCTTTGGTCATCACTTTGATGCTCCTCATAGTGGGATCGCCTCTGAAAGGGGAGATTATCGAGAAGGTCGTGGCGGCGGTCAACGGCGAGGCGATAACGCTGACGGCATTGAGGGACGAGGTGGAGAGCATGGGGGGATCATGGGATCTTCCCCAGGCGAGGCGTAAAGCGCTTGAGAACCTCATCGGTCGGAAGCTATTGTTGCAGGAGGCGCGGAGATACGGCATATTCGCCCTGGAAAGCGAGGTGAAAGCCGAGATGAACAAGATCGTCTCCGGATTCGTATCGGAAAGAGCCTTCAACGAGGAGCTTAAAAGGCGAGGTATGACCAGGAGGGATATCGAGGAGGAGATCCGCCAGCGCGTGATGATCTACAAACTGATCAGAAGAAAGTTCGAAAACTCCATCCCTCCGATCTCCGACGCTGAAGCCGCCGAATATTATCGACGGAACAAGGAGAAGTTTATCGATCCCGAACGCGCCAGGATCGAACAGGCGATCATCCCAAAGGGGCAGGGGAGGGATCTCGCCCTCAAGGTTGCCGATAAGCTGCGCGGAGGTGAGGAGATAAAGGATCTGAAGGCGATCCTCACCAGAAGTTCCGTCTATACCCCTGTCGATAAATTGCCGTCCGATATCGCCGAGGCCGTGAGAAAGCTCAAGGTCGGGGAGGTGAGCGATCCGATCGAAACCCCCGCCGGATACCTCGTGCTGAAGCTCGTCGACAGAAAGCCGCCGAGGCAAAAAAGCTTCGATGAGGTGAAATCTGAGATCAAACTCCTCATACGCAAGGAGAAAACGCAGCGAGCCGTGACGGAATGGATAAACAGGCAGAAAAGCTCAGCCGATATACGCATACTCGATCCATCCCTGAGGTGAACGGCGATGGAGGTGCTTAAGGGAACGCTTGAAAGGATAGTATACGTCAACGAGGAGACCGGATACACGATCGCACGGTTCAGCTCACCCGATTTCCCGTTCGAGCAGATCACCGTTGTGGGAAATCTGATGTCGGCCTACCCCGGAGAGAGCCTGATCCTAAAGGGATGGTGGGTGAACAATCCGAAATACGGCAGGCAGTTCAAGATCATGGATTACGAGACCACCATGCCGGCGACGGTCGTCGGGATAAAGAAATATCTCGGCTCCGGACTGATCAAGGGGATAGGCCCGATCATGGCCTCACGCATAGTCAACGCCTTCGGCCTGGAGACCATAGACGTGATCGAGAAGAACCCCGAGAGGCTCTTCGAGGTTCCGGGAATCGGACCCAAGAGGGTTGAGCGGATCAAAAAGGCATGGGAGGAGCAAAAGGAGATCAAAAACATCATGCTCTTCCTCCAGTCGCATGAGGTGAGCACGACGTTTGCCGTGAAGATATACAAGACTTACGGGGATGAGGCGATAAAGGTCGTCAGGGAGGATCCCTACAGACTCGCCGATGATATCTACGGGATAGGGTTCAAGACGGCCGATAAGATCGCGCAATCGGTCGGGATGGCGAAGGACTCCATCTCGCGCGTGATGGCCGGCGTCCAGTATGTGCTGAGTCAAAGGGCGGATGACGGTCATGCTTTCCTGCCGATGGAGGAACTGGTGCGGTGGAGCATGGAGATACTGGAGGTGGACGAGGAGAAGGTAAAACAGGCCGTTGGGGAGCTCGCGTCCAGGGAGCAGGTCTTCGTCGAGGGTGAATCCGTATATCTCGCCCCGTTTTATCACTCAGAGGTGGGAGTTGCCAACAGATTGGCGAGGCTCTTGAAAACCCCCGGATTCTCCCTGAGTGAGGCGGCGGCTGAAAGGGCGATAGGCAGGATCGAAGGACGTTTGGGGGTTAAGTTCGCCGAAAATCAGAGGGAGGCGATACGACGGGCGTTGAGCGAAAAGGCGCTTATCCTGACGGGCGGCCCCGGAACGGGCAAAACCACGACGACCATCGGCATGATAGAGCTGTTTGAGGAGGCCGGCCTTAAGGTGCTCCTCGCCGCACCTACCGGCCGGGCGGCGAAGAGGCTGAGCGAGGTGACGGGGCGCGAGGCGAAAACCATACACAGGCTCCTCGAATTCTCACCCGATGGGGGGTTCAAACGGGATCAGCATAATCCCCTCGAGGGCGATGTGGTGATCGTCGACGAGATGTCCATGGTGGATCTGATCCTGATGAATAACCTGCTTAAAGCGATCCGGCCGGAGTCGAAGCTGATCATGGTGGGAGATGTCGACCAGCTCCCGGCCGTCGGAGCGGGAAACGTGCTGAGGGATCTGATAGATTCGAAGGTCGTGCCGACCGTCAGACTGACCCAGATCTTCCGACAGGCGCAGCAGAGCATGATCGTCATGAACGCCCACAGGATAAATCGAGGCGAGATGCCCCTGCTGAAGGGACCTAAAGATAGGGACTTCTTCTTCATCGAGGAGGAAGATCCCGAAAAGGCCGCCGACCTAGTGGTGGACCTCTGCTGTCGTAGGCTGCCCGATTATTACGGATACGATCCGATAGACGATATCCAGCTCCTGGCCCCGATGAGAAGGGGATTGTGTGGGGTGGACAGGTTCAACGATATGCTTCAGAGAACGCTGAATCCATCAGGCGATGCGATTCCCCGCGCGGGGAGAAACTTCAAACTTGGAGATAAGGTGATGCAGGTGAGGAACAACTACGAATATGAGGTGTTCAACGGGGATATAGGACGGATCACCAAGGTGGACCTCGTCAATCAGAGGGTCAGGGTGACATATCCGGAGAAACCGGTGGATTATGACATGGCGGATCTCTCGGAGCTGGTTCTGGCGTATGCCATAACGACGCATAAATCCCAGGGCAGCGAATACAAGGCGGTGGTGATGCCCCTGTTGATGCAGCATTACATGATGTTGCAGAGAAATCTGCTCTACACGGCCGTGACGAGGGCCAAGGAGCTGGTCGTGATAGTTGGGTCCAAACGGGCGATGAGGATGGCGATAAGGAACAACAAGGTAGCCAGGAGGTATACGGGATTGGTCGAAAGATTGAGACGATCGGTGCAGGAAGGGTATGAGCTCCTCGATCAGGGGATTCAACAGCTTTCACTATGGGATATGAGATGATACCGAAAAGACTGAGGGTTCTCATAAGCGCATCACAGCCTCTGGCCTCCTACCTCGCCACCTCCCTTCGGAGGGAGGGGCATGCCGTCGTGAGAACCTCGCCGACGGACGGGCCGAGCGGTGTGGCCGAATCGGCCGAGAGGTATCGGGTTAACGCCGTCCTGATCGAGATATCAAATCTGACTCAGCCGGATCTCTGGAACAGGATAACGGAGAGGCTCATTCGATCCAGGGTCACCGTGATCGCCCTGACTTCCGAGAAGGAGATCTCGAAGCTGGAAGGGTTGAACGTGGATGACTTCATCCTCTTCAACCCCGATTCATCTCCTTCCTGTAACTCAACTGAGGTCGAATGGCGAATGTATCTGGCCTTGAAGGGGAATGAAAAGGAAGAGGAGGAGATCATCCGGATCGGCGATATAGAGATAATCCCTTCCAGATACGAGGTTTGGGCCAAAGGCAGGCAGGTGGTTTTAACCCTCAAGGAGTATGAGCTTTTGAAGTTCCTCGCCACCCACCCCGGCCGGGTTTTCACGAGAGAGTTTCTGCTGAGCGAGATTTGGGGCTACGATTACTACGGTGGAACCAGGACGGTGGACGTCCATGTAGGCAGGGTGAGATCGAAGCTCGACGTCGAAAACCCGGTCATCAGGACGGTGAGGGGTGTGGGATATATGCTTGAGGAGGTGTGACATGTCAAGGCTGATAATCGACTTTCATAACCATCTCGGCAAAGGCGATCCCGACGCCGGACCGCTTCAGAGGGATCTATACCCCGATATGCTCATCAGGGTTATGGATGAGGGAGGGGTGTGGAAATCGGTCGTCTTCCCCGTCAAATATCGGGATTTCAAGGCGGCATGCGATGAGATCAAGGGATATGTTGATAGATACCCCGGCAGGCTGATCGGCTTCGGCAGGATCGGCGATACCCCGGACGCCCCCGATATCGTCGAATACTGCATCGATGAGCTGGGTTTCAAGGGGCTGAAGATCCATCACGGCCTTGAGAACATCGATCCCGACTCGCCGAACCTGAAAAAGGTGCTCGATATCGCCGAAGAACGCCAGTTCCCGATCATCTTCGACGCCTTCTCTCAAAATGCGGAGAAGGTCTTCAAGGTGGCCGAGGCCGGCTACACCTTCCCGATCGTGATGGCGCACATGGGAGGGCTTTGGAACGTCACCTGGATGGATAGATGTATTGAGCACGCCGAGAGATATCAGAACGTCTATCTGGAAACCAGCTCCGTCCTACTGTTCGCCAAGATCGAGGAGGCTGTAAAGAGAATCGGCGCCGATAGGATAATCTTCGGGACAGATGGCCCCGGAATTCATCCGGCCCCTGAGATCAGAAAGATAGAGATCCTGCATATCCCTGAGGCAGATAAGGACAAGATACTGGGCCTGAACGCCAAGAGACTGTTGGGGATATGATTCAGAACATCATTCTGCCGTTCGTTTTCTTCGCCCTGATTCCCTTTGCCTACTCCTCAAATCCAGCAGTGGGGATGTTCAACGTCTACTTCGCCCTGGACGAGGCGATGGGATATAGGGGGGTCAGGGATGATATCTCCGAAGTCCATAAGGCAGGGATAACCCTCTTCCATCATTACTTCCAGGACGAGTATGCCAGGGACAGGGATGGAACTCGGTTCTGGGGCGGGCTTCTGGGATGGATCTCCAGAAATCCCGCCGAGGGAGAGAAGCTGGATATGTTTAAAAGGAGGCTCGGCTCCAGGTTGGGATGGAGGTTGTTCTTCTGGGAGTATTATCTGAGTGAGGTCAAAAGTCAGACAGAAGGCAGGGGGAAAGTCATAATCGGTGAGATGTACGCCATGTTCGCCCTGAGGCGATGGTGGGATGAGCTTGAGAGGTTCGTAGATGAGATCTGTCGATTCGAGTCGGGGACTTATCCGGGCGGGATAGCCGGATGGTATGTGGCCGAGGAACCCAACAGCCCTGGAAAGAGATATAAGCCCGCTTTATACGATGAGCTTATAAGGAGGATCAGAAAAGTGGAGGAGGAACGAGGATGGCGCAGGCATGATATCTACGTGGACATCTCGCCCTCCAACCCGCCCGAAAGGGTCATCCCCTTCGTGAAAGACGCCGATGTCGTCATAATCAGTCCCGACGCCTATATCTGGGCAGCCGGAAGGCCACGGGATATGTCCAGGTATGACAGGATCCCGTTTGCCATCTGGAGGATGAGATCACATCTAGCACGGGCGAAGAACGAAAGGGCGAAGATCCATGTCGCACTTCAGGCATATCAATCCCCGACAAACCTGCAGATGCATCAACAGATAAGACTGGCCCTTCTGGGCGGATGGTTCATGAGGGGTAGGTTTAAAATCCCTGTGGAACCTCCCGACGGGATCTGGCTCTGGTGGTGGCACGCCTGTAAGTCGGCTAAAGCATGGAGAAAAAGGATCAACCGATGGGATCTGAACACGGAATACGCCTGGAGCGAGGCGGTATCTTCCGAGTTGAGCCATCCGGAGGATAGGGCGATCAGGCTGGAGGGAAAGCATAGGTGGAAAAGGGACGCCTATCTGATAGGGGATCTCATCGTGCCCAAGGGAAGCCAGTTGATTATAGATCCCGGCGTTAAGGTCAGGTTCTCCCCCGTGGACCGCTTCGGCGGTGGGATCGATCCCAGAAGATGCGAGCTGATAGTTGAGGGGAAGCTCGTAGCAGAGGGAACCGGCTCCAGGCCGATCCTGTTCACCTCCGGCGCTAACGTCAGGGATTTCTTCTATCCGCCGAGAAACCCGGCCAAAGGGGACTGGTACGGGATAAGGGCTTTGGGTGAGGTTCAAATGGCAAACTGTATCATCAAGGA